>JANQOL010000500.1 GCA_028289675.1 Pirellulaceae bacterium | reverse complement strand
CAGTCGAGCCCACGGCCAACTCCGAAGTGCCCGATAGTGTGCGCATGGGTGCCGAAGATGAGGTCTATATGATGCACCGAGCGTCTGCTCGTCAATCTGATGCGGTCCCAGCCACAGCGGTGGACTTTGACGACGATCGAGATTTGCTGATCATTGAAGAAGAGGTCGCTCTGAATCCTCAAGCACCATCGGAAAGCCAACAACCACCTACGCAGACCAAGCCTTACTCCCAACTATTCGCCAAACTTCGCAAGTAGCGTGACTGAACGTGGCGGGATGCCATTCAAAACCGATCTGACAGGGCCAGAATCTGATGACCGCAGTAGATATCACCGGGGATTGGGCGACCGCCTTGGCCGAAGAGGCTCGAACGGCCACATGCTTGACCGTCGGCATCACGGACGGTTCGCGAGCGGACATCGATCGCCGCGTTCTGGACCGTTTGATCGGCGAGCTTGCTGAACGTTACGAGGAACGGCAGGCAGATGAGCAGATGTTGGTGCTGCGGTTGAGTGTCTTTGCGAGTCGCCAACTGGACCGAGCGGCCGACCAGCCTGCGACGATTCCAGTAGCTCAACGCTCGCCTCTAGGGGCCTGGTCCGAGGTGACGGTACCGGTGCCCGTCGGTGCGAGGGCTTCTTGGTCGCTGCAACAGTTGCCCGATTGGCTACCGACTTGGAAGGCCTCATTTGGTCTGATTCTGATCGATCTGGGCCCCGTCAACTTGGTGCCGAGTCGAATCGTCGGACGATTGTGCGACAGTTGCTATCTGGTGCTCGGACCCGATTCCTGCGCATCCAAAGACTGGATCATGGAGCAGATTGCCTGGCACGGGCAAAGTGGCTCCACCATCTGCGGCACGCTGCTGTCGTCGTTTGCAGCAGCCTAGCTGGGTAGCGTCACTATCGAGCCATCTGCTAACCGGAAGCGCGAGCGAGTGAACCGTTCGCTACCGCGATTCGGTGGATTGGATTCGTCGGCGAGCGCAGGCCGTGGTCAATCGCTCGACTTGGGAACTGCTGTCGAGCATGGATGAGAACCCGCGTGAAGCTATTGTTGGTTGATCAGCACGACCACCAAGATAGAGATCAATGTGATCGCCAATACGAACAGCACCACGAGGCTGATCATGTATCTTCGACGCCGGTTAATTTTGCGGGCGCTACGATTGCGGTCGCCCAACGATGGCTGACCGGCTGACGCCGACGTCTGACTAGCGGCAGACGCTGTAATGCCACCGGGTGACTGATTCGTTGATGCTTCTTGGCCCTGCTCCGCGACCGATTGTGTCGTCGGACCAAAGTAGTCCTCGAAGGCTTGAGCGGCGACAATCCATTCCGGCCAGCCCTCGCGCCATACCAACGAGTCTCGGCTGATGCGCGACTCACGTAGCCACATTTGCAGCGTATCACCCTTGGCCGGTCCGTATTGGCCGCCCGACGGGGGCCGCACGTACCAAGTGGCCCCCGGCGCTTCTTGAATCGCGTTGGGCACCGTTGCGGTAAGATTTTGGGAGGCGGGCGGTGCCGGTTGCTGACCTGAATCCGGAGGCTGGCCCTCACTCGGTGATGCGGTGGCTGCAGTGTCGGTTGCGGTTTTCTCTGCTGGTCCTTTCTGGGGTGTGGACGCCGCGCTGGCCGCTTCTTTGGGAGCTTGCTCTGAGTCCGTCGTTGCCTGGGAGGTGTCGACTTCGGACGTGGCTTCAGTTGTGGCGGCTGGGCCTGCGGATTGTTCGGTCGTGGAACTTGCAGACGACGGCCCGGAGTCATCCAAGTCCAAGGACAGTTCCGCGTCCTCCGTCGGAATCCGAAACCGCCCCTGGCACTTGGGACAGCGTCCGCGCTTGCCTCCCTGAAAATCTTTCACGTGCAATTCGTGCCCGCAGTGATGGCAGCGAAAGCGGATTCCCACGTTAGATGCTCCTGTTGTCTTGCAAGCGAACCACGTGGAACGAACCGTTGCCAGTGTCGGCTGGCTGGTCGTCGGCCATTCTGATTAGTGCGGGACCCACGAACACATGGCTTGCCCGGTCAAAGAAGTAGTCGCTCATCTCGTCAAAAACAGGTTACACAGAAAACTGAGTATTCTAGCGATAGTTGTCGTGGCAATTGATGCAGCTTTGTCCCAACTTTCCGGCGGCCGTGCGGGCCAATTCGATGTTGTCAGTTTCAACAGCCAGCACGACTTGGCGCGCCTGCGTGATCATATCTCTGGCAAAAGCCACATAGTCGTCGTCATCCGCGTCCGGCATATCAGGTTGAATTGCGGTCTTGCCCAGCACGGCGATCAGTTCCGCGTAGCGCCGCAGTTCATCCTGTTTGGATTGAAATTCACTGGGGTTGGAAGTCAGTTTGCTCACATAGTCCTGTTCGGACCACTCCAACAGTTGCATCATGGGCACGCGATCCATCAGATTGGCCCAATCGATGGGCTCCGGAGGTTCTCCGGCGAGTGAGCTGCCGTTGACCAGATCGCCAAGGTCCAGAAGACGCTGCTTGGCCGCGTTGTAGGATTGAATCGATCCAACTTGCGCGTTGGCCGCCGTCCTGGTCATGAGTTGTCGGGCAGTGGTCGCGTTCTTTTGCCAACGCACGTCTCCACGATACTCCTCGATGATGGCAAACATCAGCGCAAGCAGCGAGAATTCGGTGCGAGCCTCGGCGAATCCACCACTGGCGAACGCACTAGGTGTGGTGACGATCTTTTCCAACCGCAGCTTGGAGCCTTTGACCAGGTCCTCTAATGAGGTGGGAGTGATCAACTGGTTCCAGGCAAGCGGATCGTCGCCTGCATCGACTGACGCAGATGGAACGGCTTTCGTCGGCGGAGAGGTCAGGTTTGTCTTTGCTTGAACGTCTGGGAGCTTTCCTTTCAGCAGGCTGGTAGCGTCTTTAAAGAAAACGTCATGCACATCGGCCCTGAACTCTGGGGCCTTTACTCGCGTGGGCTTACGAGTGGACTGAGCGTACGCCACTCCAGCCACCGCCAGTACAGCCAACCACGTGAGGCATGTCATCCTGGAGTGCATTCGTCAACCGAATCTTGGGAAACTGCTTGCAGAGATTGTAATCGCTCAATTGTACACTGCCGCCGCCACGCACGCGTTATCGGCAAAACCTGAGCAATAGGAAGTCGGTAACGATTTGGGAAACTTTACCGCTGGTTTTCAGTGCACTGCGCCGTTGATCGGTGACGATACGGATCGACATCGCCAACTCAACTCAAGGGATCACTCGTGCTCGGAGGTTGGCGAAGCAAGACAGTCGAGTGATCTTGGCGACCACGGATGGGAACCTCAGTTTAGCACGTCCAGGTTCAGCCTCTCCCCGTAGCAGGTATCCCATCTCTGGCAGGAACGACCGGTTTCTGACGCAGTTGGACTGCACGCGCGGCGAGCCGAATCTGGCATGTTTCCGCTGGCAACGCCGGAGTTCCGTCATGGTTATGGCCCAACCCCATTATCTGCTGTTTTGCGATACGCAGATGCACTCGCTGACGAGCAACCAGCAACCGACCTTGCCGTCGCAGACGCGTTCGGGGCGTTGGCATTTTGTGCTGGAGAAATTGGATGGAGTCGAGCGGTTTGAGGCAGCGGATGCCGAGCACAATGCGAACCAAGAGCGGCTGGCGCTATTGTCGGTGGTGCGCGGGCTAGAGGCCCTGCCACAACCCAGCAAAGTGACCTTGGTCACCACCAGTCGGTACGTCTCCCGCGGTCTGCGCTTCGGACTGAATTCCTGGCGAGATACGGAATATCAATGGGAGCGCTTTGGAGTCCAGATGCCGATTCGCAATGCGGACTTGTGGCGGCGAGTCAGCGTGGCTTTAGATTTTCATGGCGTGAGTTGTCGTTTGATTCAATCTGCCGAGGCCGTGTCTTCTAATCGAGTAGCTACCGCGGAAGATCCCACCGTTAATCCGGTGGTTGCGGACGCCAGTTGTACACAGCCCTCAGGACGTGCCGCCGCTTCGCTCAACGCGGCCGCGACGGCGCAACATCGGCCGCATTTGTCGCTCTTGCCCTGGCGAGATATTTGGTGGAAATTGGCCAACGCTTGGATCAAGTGGTGGCGTGGACGGCTTCAGGCCAGGCCTGTTCTGACTGGCGTGTAGACGTGCGGCAAGTGTCAATTTTTTCACCACCGGTTATAACATCAAGCAAATTTGGAGAAGGAAGTGCGAACTCAGCTGTCGCTGCAAGGCATTAGTCGCCTGGTCGAGGGAACTCTCGAGAATCCCGCTCAAATGCTGGGGCCCCATCGCGTAAATTATGGCGAACGCCAAGCGATTTCAGTTCGGGCTTTTCTTCCGCACAGCGAGCAAGTGTGGCTGGTCGACGACAGTCATAGCCAGGTCCGTCCAATGCGACGCGTGCATCCATCCGGATTCTACGAAGCCATCTGCCCCGATGATACTTCCACCAATTATCGACTGCGCGTTGCCTCCAAGAATGGCGAAGTAACTGAAATGCACGACCCTTACAGCGTTGAACCTCTGCTGACCGAATTTGATTTGTTTCTATTCGGCGAAGGGCGCAATTGGCAGCTCTACGACAAGATGGGAGCCCACTCGCGGACCATCGACGATGTCGAAGGAGTGAACTTCGCAGTCTGGGCGCCGAATGCCGAAAGTGTCGAGGTCATCGGAGATTTCAACTATTGGGATGGTCAGCAGCATCCGATGCGCAAGCACATTCCCGCCGGCGTGTGGGAGTTGTTTGTGCCGAATATCGGCGCTGGCGAGAAGTACAAATTTCGCATCCGCATGCAGGGTGGTCATACCGTCGACAAAACGGACCCCTATGGGTTTTATGCCGAGTTACCACCTCGAACGGCATCGGTGGTAACGCCCATCAATGGCTATGCCTGGAACGACCAACAGTGGATGGACCGCCGCCGCGAAACCAATCCTCTACGCGCGCCGATGAACGTGTACGAGCTGCACTTGGGCAGTTGGCGGCGCGATCCCGAAGGCCACCATGGCTGGATGAACTACCGCAAGATCGCGCATCAGTTGGTGGATTACTGCAACGAGATGGGGTTCACGCATGTTGAATTGATGCCCATCAGCGAGCATCCCTTCACCGGATCGTGGGGCTATCAAACCGTAGGTTACTTTGGAGTCACCAGTCGCTATGGTTCGGCGGAAGACTTCATGTACTTTGTTGACCATTGCCACCAACACGGCATCGGAGTCATCTTGGATTGGGTGCCCGCGCACTTTCCCAAGGACTCGCACGGTCTCAAGTCTTTTGACGGTTCGGCCCTGTACGAACACGCCGATCCACGGCAGGGTGAGCACCCTGACTGGGGCACGATGATTTTCAATTACGGACGCAATGAAGTCCGCAATTTCTTGATTTCCAACGCGCTGTTTTGGCTAGACAAGTATCACATCGACGGACTACGCGTCGACGCGGTCGCCAGCATGTTGTACTTGGACTACAGCCGCAATGACGGTGAGTGGGTTCCTAACGCCTACGGTGGACGGGAGAACTTGGACGCAATTCACCTGTTGCGCGAATTCAACGAGCAGGCGCACGGGCAGTATCCAGGCATCCTGACGTTGGCTGAGGAGTCGACCGCGTGGCCAGGTGTTAGCCGCCCCACTTCGGCTGGCGGCTTGGGCTTTTCAGTCAAATGGAACATGGGTTGGATGAATGATACGTTGCGCTACATGCGTCACGAACCGATTCATCGCAAGTTTCACCATGATGAATTGACCTTCAGCTTGATCTATGCCTTCACCGAAAACTTTGCGCTGCCGTTGTCGCACGACGAAGTGGTGCATGGCAAAGGGTCGCTGATCAGTCAGATGTCCGGTGATCTATGGCAGAAGTTCGCCAACTTGCGGCTGCTGTATTCATACATGTGGACGCACCCGGGCAAGAAATTGCTGTTCATGGGCAGCGAGTTCGCTCAGTGGCACGAGTGGGACTACGATGCGGAAATCCAGTGGGACTTGTTGGATTGGGAGACGCACTCCGGCATCAAACGACTGGTCGCCGATTTGAACCAGCTAGTCATCCGCGAACCCGCGCTGCATCAAGTGGATTTTGATTCCGACGGGTTTGAATGGATTGACTGTATGAATCGCGATGACAGTGTCATCAGCTTTATGCGGAAGGCGCAAAACGAGGACGACTTTGTAATCGTCGCGATCAACTTTACCCCCGTCGTTCGCGAAAACTACCACCTGGGCGCTCCACGAGCGGGTTTCTACCAGGAGATCTTCAATAGCGATTCTGGCTACTACGCCGGTAGCAATGTC
>JANQOL010000530.1 GCA_028289675.1 Pirellulaceae bacterium | reverse complement strand
ACGTCGTCGCCAATATCGGACGAAGAAGTCGCCTAGACGCTGCCTCGTAGATGGTGACTTCGACGATTGCGCGTCCCTACTTGTGAGCCGCAAACCGCGTGTATCGTCGGTGCGCCGGCGGCCAGCGTCTTGCTTCCGGCCCGTTAACCTCTGTTAAATGGCCGCCGCAATCTGGCTAACACCCTAATTGAGCATTTTTGCTTTTTGGGTTGCCTGTTTCGACAGTGGTGGGACCGTTCGTCGATTATGCCGGCAGTGCGGCTGTTCAAGTCGCACTAGCGTCCTACCTGAGCTCGTCATACGATAGCGGCCTGCAAAAACAGGCGGTCGAAGTTTTGCCACGCGTTACGACCGAACCAGATCATGCATGCCGACGGTCGGCTGCGTGCCGATCTGGCCACTGGCAGAGAAATGTCTCGGATGTCGGAATCTTCCACTCCCACAACTCACTCATCGACGGCCGCCGAGCACTACCAACAAGGCCGGGCGGCTGCCGAGCAAGAGTTGGAGCGGCTGGCGGGTATCAACACACGGCTGGTGTGGTTCCGCACGATCTGTTTTTTCGCGGCCGCCATTGGCCTGGTCGTGGGGTACTTTGGCGACTACTACCAATTTTGGTTACTCACTGGCGGCTGGATCGCGGCGACGCTTTTTTTGGTCGCCATTGTCCGGCACGAGCACTTGCGTTTGGCTCAGCTCAGCCACCGGTCGGATCAGCGTTTGTTCGAACATTTGCTGGCTCGCACCGAACGCAATTGGTCCGCGTTGCCATCGGAGAACTTACTGCCTGAATTCACCGCCAATGCCTACGCAGACGATCTCGATCTGGCCGGCGATGCAGGACTACTAACGTGGTTCAGCTTGGCGGGCACACATCCTGGCAAGCGAACCTTGCAAGCCTGGCTGACCGAGCCAGCCCGTTGGGAGCAAATCGAGCAGCGGCAATCGGCCATTCGACCGTTGGTCTCCGAACGTGACCTGCGGCTGGAGATCGTCAAGACCATTCGTGCCAGCGGCGATGCGGCCCAAGACGTTTACGACCTGCCCGCTTGGGGACGCACCGAGAATTGGTTGCCCAAACATATTGCGGCGACGTTGCTCAGCTTCGTGGGACCAGCATTGATCGCTATCGGAGCCGTGACGCTGTATCTGGCCGGCGGAAATGAGACAAACAACCTCGCCCGTCTCGACCCGTCAGCCGAGCAACCAACAACTTGGTTGCTCGTCGGTCTCGTTTGCCTGGCAAGCGGTTGCTTGGTCAATATTTTGGTGACTGTTTTTTGGGGCAGCTGGATCCACGACATCTTTTTGAAAGTCACCGGAGAACACCGAGCGGTCTATCGGTACGCCGACGTGTTTGGTGCCTTAGGCAGGCTGCCGCGAGATGGCGGCACGTTGGACGAAATTCGCAGCGTGGCTACCGAACAAGCCCACTGTGCCAAGGTCGGATTCGCCAAGCTGACTACGTTGGTACGTCTGGCGAACTTCCAGCGAGATCCGCTTTTGTACGTCGTCTATCTGGTTCTGCAGCTGACAATGCTGTGGGACTTCCGCGTTTTGTGGCTGCTGGAACGCTGGAAAGACCAGTTTGGACAACACGTGGACGACTGGTTCGATGCCTTGGGACGCTGTGAAGCTCTAATCTGCGGGGCCACGGTGGCCGACGAATATCCCGAGTGGTGCTTTCCAGCATCGCCCGAGTCAGAGCATCAGATTATGGCGCGGGCAATTGCGCATCCCTTGTTGCCAGATGCAGTACGAGTTCCGAACGATCTGGACATGGATCAGTCTTGTCCTTTGTTATTGGTAACCGGTTCCAACATGGCCGGCAAAAGCACTTTCATGCGGGCCGTAGGCCTCAACGTTTTGCTCGCTCGGACTGGTTCACCTGTGTGCGCAACTCGGTTGGAGTGTCCAGCATTCGAGTTAGCGACTAGCATTCGCGTGCGTGACAGTCTACGCGATGGAGTGTCGTTCTTCATGGCCGAGCTGAAGCGACTCAAAGAAGTCGTTGACTTGGCGCAAGCAACAGCGAAGGAGCGAGCTGCTGGACAACACCGGCCGCGGATCCTGTTCTTGCTGGACGAGGTTTTGCAGGGCACGAATAGCCGCGAGCGCCAAATCGCCGTCGCGTCGGTATTGGAAAAACTGTTGAAATCCGATGCCATGGGCCTCGTCTCGACCCACGACTTGGATCTAGCCGCCGCGCCGGAGATCCAATCTGACAGCCAAGTCGTTCATTTCCGCGAGTATTTTGAAACCGTCGATCAACAGGAGGTCATGCGTTTCGACTATCTCATGCGTGCGGGCCCCACCCCAACGACCAACGCGCTGAAATTGCTGGCCTTGGTCGGACTGCAAGAAGATGCTGGCTGAGTCCCTCACGAACTCTACCGATGAGTGTCGCCGAGCCAAGCGATGTCCGCCAATTCCCGCAATTCGCGGTCGGACGTCCTAAGGCGACTGGGATTCAAATCACGGACCGCAGCCACGCCACACAATTGCGCTTGCCGCTGCAACGATTCGCGAATCAGCTGCAACAGTTGGTCGATGGCGGCGATACTGCTGGCTGTTTTGGTCGGAGGAGCACCAATGCCGCTGAGCATTCCCGAAGCCGCTGGTTGGTGGTCCCGCGCCGCCTCAATCACCGGTCTGAGACAGCTATCGATACCGATCAAGCTGGCGCCCAGCGACAACCAGATCGGCAGATTGCGAGGTTCTACCTCCCGTACGTCGAGTAACAGTGGTAAATCCGTCCGATCGAGGCGTTGGCACAATCTGCGCACGCCCGCCAATCCAGCAATCCAATTGGAAGTATCTGCCGCCTGGTCGGTGCCAACCAACGTCAGAAAATCGACGCCCGCGGCCAGACATTCCTCGATGTCCTCGGCGTTGGCGGTCACAGGCAGCTCAATTCCCAGCGGCGTATCACCCCCGGAGCCCACCCGCAAGGCGCTTATCAGCCCGTGCAGCTCCGCGGGTTCGGCGCGACTACAAGGCCATTGCCAAACAGACGACTTGCTGCTCTCGTCTGCTTGACAACCTCGACAACTCAATTCAAAAACGTCCGCCGTTTCCAACTCGAGCGCTTCCAATCCACTGCCTGAATGCCGTGTACCGACGCGGATTGGCGTGGCGGCCGCCGGCACGTCGATCAAGTCGTTGGCGGCGCAACGTAATCCCACACCATGGCGACGCAATACGCCACAAAACTCTTCCCAGTCGCCACCCAAGTCGGTCGGAGACAGCTCGCGAACCACCAACGGCAGACCAAACCGAACGTGACGCTTGCTGCCTGTGGCTACCAAGCTGAACGTCGTCTCTGGATCGCCCGACGATGCGGCGCGCTCGCCCGCTAACTTGGCCGGCGCCGGAATGATGTAACTTAACAAGTCGTCATGCATGCGATGATTTCGTATTCGATTCCGCCTCTCGTCCGAACTTCACTGCGATACCAAGTCGTCCCGCGCGTCTCGCCGGTTCTGTTCAGCCACTGGTTCTCACGATGCGAACTATATCCCACCCGCCTTGGCACGATACGCTTTAAAGTCGTGGCCTGTTGCTTTGATTCCCGCGCGAGCTAGTAGCAAGCTCAGCCGCATGGAGTCGGCGTCTTTCTTGCGAATCAGTTGGACATCGTCCGACAGCGACTGAATCTCGCCGCGCACGTAAATGGTACCACCTCGCATACCGGCCCCCAGTTGCTGGCCCGCGCCATTGCCCAGCACCAGAGCTCCGCCGCGCATGCCGGAGCCGGCGCGGTCGCCAACAGCGCTGCGCACCACAACTTCGGCACCCGCCAAGCCGTGACCGCATTGATGACGGGCTTGTCCATAAACCACCAAGAATCCTCCAGCGGCAAAGGCGGCAAAGTCATCACCGGCCGAACCCTTGACGAGAATTCGTCCCGACTGAAAAGAATGTCCCGTCGCGTGTCCCGCATCCTGGCCAACTTCCAAGTTCGCGACCTCCGCCAGCAGAAATGCAAAGTCTCCCAAGCTGCCTGACACCTCGACCGAAGCCTCCGTTTGAACCCGCGCTCCCACACCGGCTAGCTGGCCAGAGACATTGTCCAGCCGAATCGTTTCCAAGTCCGCTTCAGCCAGCGCACGTCCGATTGCGAGAC
>JANQOL010000487.1 GCA_028289675.1 Pirellulaceae bacterium | reverse complement strand
GGTGGCCACCCACTCCGTCACATAAATGTTGCCGCTGGCGTCGAAGCACGCGTCATGTGGGTGGACGAAACGCCCCGGTTTCCACGCCGACCGCTGTCTGCGCAGGGCCATTTTGTTGGCCAGCACCTGCTCGCGCCAGACTTCATCGTCACCTAATTGCGCTACGACCTGATTGCTCGAATCCAGTAACGTAATGCGAGCGTGCAAGTCGGGAACGAGCATCAGCGATCCTTGAACGTCGATGTCAGCCGGGAACAGAAAACCGTCCAACGTATGGTGATGGCGGCCCTGCATGTCAAACCACTGGAGCCGCCGATTGGCGCGGTCGGCCACCACCAGCTTGGGAGTGCCATCGCGGTCATCCAGCCACTGACCGTGAGGAGTTTTGAACTGGCCATTGTCGGTCCCCGGCCCACCAATGGTCCTGACAAACTGGTCGTTCCGGTCGTAGTGGAAGACGTAGCCGCTGCCGTAGCCGTCCCCCAAGTAGTAACCGCCGTCCGGACGAAAGCTGGTGTTCGTTGGTCGGTATCGCAGTTTTGGGTTTTGGTCCCATAGTTCGCTGTCTGCATTCAGCTCCGGCTTCCCACGCACCCACACGATCTCACCATCGGTTGTCATTTTGACAAACCCCAACGAACTATCGCTGGGAGATAGATACAAGAACTCTTGTCCATCTTCATCGCGGATGTCGATGCCATGACCCTTGCCAGCATTCTTGACCCGCATCTGATCACCCATGGTCCTCACCAACCGTCCGTCCGGATCAAACACAAAGATGGATCCGGGGTTGCCTTGATGGGTGATGTAGACCAGACCCTCACGGTCGATGGTTACACCGTGAGACGCGTTCCCATATTGATGGTCCGCCGGCAAGCTGCTCATTCCCCAGTCATGATGACACTCGTAGGTGAACTCGCCGTCGCCCACGCGCGGCAACTTGGCTTCTGACTTGTCCTGGGCATTCAGAATCAGCGGTCCACTGGCGGCCAAACCAGCGGCAGCCGTTAGTGACGAACCAAGGAATTGTCTTCGGTAAGTGGCCATGGCGTGGTCCCGCATTGAAGGAATGTTCTCGAGATTCGGCAAGCAAAATTGGCGTCGTGCTTCGTCACCATAACGGTTGTGAAAGCTGAATCCAAGCGACCGAGCCCAAATTCTTCGTCGGTCGCTCTAAGCAGGCCAGTGCACTTGGGCGGAGAATGGAATAGAGCGCAGATCGAGACGTCCTCCACGCGGCTCCGCCCCTGGTAAACTAAGTGCATTGTTGTCTTTGATCGCATGTGAGGAAAGTGTTTTGAACCCATTGGCCCAACTTGGAAAACTCGTTCTCAGGCAACCGGGGTGGCGGGCGATCTTACGCGTATCGCCAGTTTGTATGTTCGACAGGCTGGGAAGCATATCGAAGTCGATTGCTCGGTGCTGCGCGGTACTCGTCCGTGGTCGCGCGATTCTCTTGGGCAACTGGGTTGTGTTACTGTGCAGCTGTGCTGTGTTCTTCTGCAGCTGCGCAGTGTTCTTCTGCAGCTGCGCCGTGGGCCAAGTCGGCGACACTCCGGCGACCGAGGCGGGAGCCGCGGAAACGCCGAGGACCTCCGGACTGGACTGGCCCCGATTCTTGGGTCCGCGTGGAGACGGAGTGTCCTTGGAACGAGGGATCGAGCCCAGTCTGTGGAAGCCTCATCCGCCACTCAAGTGGTCGTTGCCATTGGGCGTCAGCTATGGAGGGCCGGCAGTCTCGCAGGGCCGTTTGTTGCAGTGGGATCGCTATGGAGACGAAGAACGCTTGACCTGCTACGAAGCGACAACCGGCCGAGAGTTGTGGCAACGCAGTTTTGCCGTCCAGTATGAAGACATGTATGGCTACAACAACGGGCCGCGCTGCTCGCCTCTGGTCGACGGACAACGCGTGTACGTCTACGGGGTGGCCGGTAATTTGTCCTGTGTGGATCTCAGCTCGGGTGCAGTCAAGTGGACTAAAGATGTGGCAGCGGAATATGGCGTCGTGCAGAACTTTTTCGGCGTGGCGAGCAACCCGGTGATCCATGACGACAAGCTGCTCGTGATGGTTGGTGGCAGCCCGCCCGAGAACCGGCAGTTGCCCGCCGGCCGGTTGGACCTCGTTCGATCCAACGGGACGGCCGTGGTGGCATTTGATAAACAGACTGGTGACGAGCTATATCGCGTGGGCAATGATTTGGCGAGCTACGCGTCGCTGACCGTCCGCGAATTGAATGGACAACCAACCGGGTTGGCGTTTTTGCGAGGCGGCCTGCTAGCCTGGGACCCCGACTCGGGCCGGGAGATGTTCCAGTTTCCCTGGCGCTCCTCCAAGCTGGAAAGCGTCAATGCGGCTGTTCCAGTCACCACCGACTCGCAGGTGTTGCTGTCCGAAGCCTACGAAGTCGGCAGCGTGTTGCTCGCTATCGAAGGTGGTAAGCCGCAAGTTGTTCGCCAGGACCAGGGACGCTTGAGTCAGCTGTCCTTTCGCGCGCACTGGTCAACACCGGTGCTCATCGAGGGTTACTTGTATGGATGCAGCGGCCGGAATCAGCCCGATAGCAGTTTTCGATGCGTCAGGTGGGAGGATGGCGAAGTCATGTGGTCAGACCGTCGCCATGAACGCAGCAGTCTGATCTACGTTGACGGCTACTTGATTGTGCTCGGTGAATACGGCCGCTTGGAATTGATTCGACCGAGCCCTAAGCAGTTGAACGTTGTCGCCGAAGCCGATTTGAGCCAGCCCAATCCGGCCAATGGGAATCAGCCTCTAGTGAAATACCCTTGCTGGGCCGCCCCCGTCTTGGCTCAGGGGCTGTTGTATGTGCGCGGCAAAGACCACTTGATGTGTTTGGATCTCATTCCACCGTCCGCGACGTCTTCAACGTCTCGTTAGGCACTGTCTCGTAAGCCGCAGGCGCCAGCCGCGGATATCGTCGGTGCACGAAAGGAATTTGCGGCCGTTCGCACGCCTGCATCAGTACTTGCTTATCATGCGTTGCACGACGTGACCAAGAATCGTGCGCCAAGCTGATTCGATGGAACTGGTCCATTCGTCATCAAATTCGCTGGCCGTTTCAATAACTGTTTCCAGCCAGACGCCATAAAACCGCGGTTCGATGTTCAAGTGATCACGGTCGTGTGTTCTCGCTCGTTCGGTGATCTCGGCAAGCGACTCGGCTTCGCCAGCAGTGGCACCCGCACACAGTTCCAATGAGCGAGCGAGCATCTTGTTTTGTTTTTCAAAGTTCGTAAATCGGAACTTGTCCTTTATCTCTTCGGAACTGCCGAGGAATCGCTCATAGAACGTTGGGATGAATGCCTCGTTCGCAATACATCGGGATACGCTTTTGAGGAACAAGTCTTTTGGTGTCGGCTCTTCCATGATCAGCTTTTTGGGTTGCGAGCTTCTGCCGGAAACGTTGTCATTGCAGCATTGTCAGAACTGCGTTCCTACAAGAATTCTACCGTGTCGTACAACTCCGGTCCAATCACTAGTTGCCTTCTCGGCCAGCGGCGTTGCCGCGACGGCGGCCATTGCAACAATTTCAGTCGGTGACGACGACAGAGGCAAGTTGGGACATGGGACAAAACTACTCCATGCCGCCGGGAAACGCACTTCGCAATTCCCAGCACAGTCCAACTGCTTCTTTGGGTGTCGAGACCTGCTGGCACACGCCAGTTTCCACTCCTTGGACGTTACAAAGAGCTTCGCGGTCTCAACGCGTCTCTGCTTTGGCGACTGCAGTTGACTTGCAAGAAGAAGAGTTTCGTCTGCATGCCAACGAGAGTCGCCAGTTCCAGCGCATGAGCGATGGATTGCTTCTTCCACGCCGGAAGTTTCTCAGAGCGCGTGTTCGTAGCTTGCGGTCGCTAGGATCTTGCAGCTTCAACTCCCTTCACCTGCAACACGGCTTCGGCCAGAATGGTGTACACTGCCATCGTCGTCCAGCCATTTTCGTAAACGGGCCATTTCTCCATTTCAGTTTCAGTTTGTTGAAGGATTCTCCTGGCCTGTCGCATTGCCTTGACCGAAACTAGCCACGTAACCACCTTCTGACTTTCTTCTTCATGTGCTATTCCCAAAGAGCACCGATTGTACTGCGGCGGGTTGGGAAGAAAGGCATGGACATCTTAAGAGGTTGTCCGGCAGAAACCAGCCTGGAGTTGCATTGCCAGACAACGGCAATGTACTGGCCACTTTGTTCAAGTGGGCTCCACCTCAGCAGCCAGTGCTCGTTCGTTGAGGCGATGAGTCGGGGCGAGTTTCGCTGAATCGTTCGTGAGAGTTGTCCGGTGTGAAGCTATCGTCATTGACGAGCAGATTTGCGCTTTGTCGAGCTCCGGACTAGGTGCGCTTTGAGTTCGTTCGTCTCAAGCAGGGTAATCGAATAGGATTCCGCGTTGGAGTTGGGAAACGACCGGGAAAGGTAGTCCCCGCCAAAAGCAATCCATTGGCCATCGGGAGAAACAGCCACGTGGTTGGCTGCGACGTTCTCGATCTGATATACCTGCTCCCATGTCTGCGAGTCCCAAAATCGAACGCTCCGGTCATAAGACCCGGAAATTATTAGGTCTTCTCGAGGGTGGAACGCTACGGACTTCACGCCTTCTTGGTGCCCTTGAAGAACTGCAAGGCATTTCGTCGTAGCCACATCCCATACGCGAATCGTCAAGTCGCCTGATGATGTTGCAATTAGACGACCGTCCGGAGAAAATGCCACATCGTATACCTTGCCCGTGTGCCCTTCATAGCTGCGGGTTTTCTTGAGCGTTTCGCAGTCCCAGCTTATGACCTGACCTCCATTGTGGGTCGACACAATTAGTTCTGCATTGGGAGAGATTGCTATCCCTCGCATTCCGGATGGTATGCTGGCAGAACAGTTTGTTTGCTGGGAGAGGTAATTGAAATTGTTGAATGTTCTTGCAAGCGAGTAGAAAACGTCCTTGCCATTCGGTGCAAATTCAATGCACTGGGACTCGCCACTGAGAGAATCGGGCATCTTGGCCCGAGCACTGTTCCTTCCTACCAGCGTTCCCGACTCTAGCATAAATAGGTGCGGTGGAGCCTTACCTGATGCTGCGATGATTCGGTCATCTGATGAAAATCGAACCTCACGAGTGCTGAAATCAACAGGTATCGACTTTTCCAATTCAAGTGACGGTAGTTGCCAAATCCAAATTGCTGGATCATTACTGACCGCCGCCAGGCGTTGACTGTCACTACTGAAACGCAACTGATTGATAGCAGATTCAGGGCCTGTAAGCGTGTGCATCTGGAGATTGCCGGCAGTTGGCATAACCGCAACCTCCTGGTCAAATGAGATTCCGCTTAAAGCCTCCAGCTCATCTTGCGAAATGGCTCGCTCAAAGAAGACAAATTCCGGTATTCTTGAGCCGCGCCCGCCAAGAAACAGTTGGCCTTTGCCGCTCGTCTCGAACCTTCCGTTGAGAGCTAGGCGGAAACGTTTGTCACCGAGCGCGATCCGAAGGCTAACATCTTTGGGAGACTTCCCGGCTTCGTAAGTCAGTGCAAAGAAGAATGGTATGTTCGATCGAGGGTGAATGATTGGAAGTTGGTGTACACTCCACTGACCAGTTGCACTTTTCATGGAGAATCGAAATGAACCCCTCGTAGCCCGCATGAGGGTAAGGATAGGCTCACCATTTTCATCCGTCTGGTTGATCAGAGGTGTCGAGCTTGATGCACTGGCCATCAGGGCAAGCGTAAATGTAAATTCCGAACAGTCTTCAAAGAGGTTTTCGCTGCAACGAAAGCTACTTGTGTCAGCATCCCACGAAAGATCGACTTTTTCCTGACTCAAGAAGTTGGGTTCGACGCTGCCTCCAAGCTCAAGTGGAATATAAAAAGCTAGCGTTGCTTTTTCAACTATCTGCGTCTGTGTTTCGGACGGTAACGTTCTTGTAAATCGTAGCTTGGTTTGGCCTTCATCCGCTAGGCACACTGTTTCGCAAACCAAAATCGATACTAGAACGGCAATACGCATGGCTTTCTCCTGTTCGCACAACTCGCGCCGGCGTGCAGCCTAGCACCAGGGCTATGACTTTGCGTTAAGTATTGATAGAGATCGCATTAAGTTATGTGGTACTTGCGACAGCTTCTTTGCTTCACGAATACCGAGGTCTCGTACTAGCCCCTTACCCGACGCCACTATACCTCGCGCCGCGGACGGATCCTGCACTTCAGCAATCCAGCGGACGAGCCAGGGTTTCCCGTGTCGCTGACGTACGATCCTCAGTCGAAAACTTATCCGAGCGTTCCGCTGGTCGGATCACCGCAAGCCTTCGTAGCCCGCAGGATCAAAAATCGCGAAAGAACTCGTACTTGCCAATCTGCAACCTGCTCCC
>JANQOL010000485.1 GCA_028289675.1 Pirellulaceae bacterium | reverse complement strand
GATTGCTCGAACGCCCATCGGTATGCTGCAAGTCGATGGGCCCGTACCAATCGCAAACCGCCTGCACTCGACTGGAGACACCCGACGTTCCGACTTCGCCTTCCAACTCGGCGACGTCTCCGGACGTGCCCAGCAGGGCCACCAAATGGCCTCCCGCTGACGAGCCCCACACTCCGATACGCCGCGGATCAACGCCGTACTGGGCCGCATGTTTTCGCAAGTAGCGGATGGCCGCCTTGCAATCATGTATCTGTGCCGGAAACGCTTCATGTCCGGTTAGGCGATAGTTGATCGAGGCCAGCGCGAATCCCTCCTCCAGCAAGAACGATTGGCGATGAATGGATTCCTTACTGCCCTTCCACCAGCCTCCGCCATGCACCCACACGACCAGCGGTAGTGAAGAGTCGGTAGTGGCCAGGTCGGGCAAGTACAAGTCCAGGGTCTGCCGCGGGTGCCCGTTGGCCACATAGGTTAGATTGCGATGAGCCACCACACCCGGTGGTAAACTTGGCCGAGCGTCTTGCCTCGGATTGGTCGCTGGTTGGCCAGCAGGGCGGTCGGTGGACTGGTCAGTAGCAGGCGACTTGATCACCGGATGCAGGATGAGATTGCGGTAGCGCACCGCCGTATGGTCACCTTGCAGATAAATCGGTCCCGGAGCGTCGTCCACCGCACTGAGCGCGCCGTTGGTGCAGCCGACGATGGGCTGGTTATCGATCACCTTGATACCGTTCAAGATCACGGTCGCGTGGCGATCTACCAGGGTGATGTCGTACGATTGCCATTGGCCGCCCGGACGACCCGCGTTTGAAGCCGGCGCAATCCGGCTGAAAATCGCACCGACGCCTTGAATCCCCTGCATGCGACTGTCCCGATCCACAACTTGGGCCTCATAGCGGCCACGTAGATAGACCCCGCTGTTTCCGCCCGGCGGCACATTGAACTCCAACTGCAATCGAAAGTCTTCAAACTCGCGGTCGGTTCTCAAGTTGCCGTAGCGCGAAAACGGGTCGAAGTTCAACTTGGGAGTCGTGTTGACCAACTCGCCGTCTTTAGCCTCCCAACCATTCAACTGATCGGGATTGGTAAGACTCCAGCCCGACAAATCGCGGCCATTAAACAACTCAATCGGCTCACCGAAGGTGACTTGGCTCAAGTCGGGCTGTGGTGGCACAGGGCTTAGACGTTGTCCTTCGAAGGCAACTTTTTCAACGTTGCCCGCACCGGTCGGGCGCATCATGACGATGTGAATTCGATCTTGGTGCACCGCTGCGCGATGCTCGACTGGAACTTTAGGTCCCGTTGGCCGCCCGCCAGGATACTCGGGCTTACCGACGGACAACGAGCGCTGAAACGTCAACTCTCCATCGGCGTAGCGCAGTTGCCGCATACCCCGAGAACGCCCCACCGACCACAGTTCGCCGCGCAACTCTTTGTTACTGGCATCTTGTCGAATCGACAGCCATCCAGCGGCTCCATCGGGCATCACCAGGCCCCAATTGCCGACAACGTCGATATCACGGTCATCAGAGACGACAGCGACTTGTTGTCCGGAGACCGGTCCGGCGATTGCAATCGCCCACCAGCTGAGACCAACGAACACAACTACGAATTTCATCACAAGCATCCCGAGAGGTTGGATTCGGCGAAGATAACCGCCAACGACCGACAATCCAGGTACTCTGGGCGGCATCTCGTTGGCTGGCAGCGTATTCTACTCGGTACTAACTCGGTGCGGCCGCACTATGATAACTCTGTGCGGCCGCACTATGAGGAATGCACTTCGGGCAGAACGGGGATGACGTAAGGTCCTTCGGGGATCACCGCCACCGCCTGGTCTGGGCTGCGTTTCAGGCTGGCGGCAATCGCGTCCCTTAGACTACGGACGCGGTGCACGCCGGTGAGTGGCCACTGGGCTTCACTCAAGCCTGTCGAGTACAGATGGACGTTGCCTCGCCGAAGTGGTTCCAGCTGCATCTGGGTTTGCCATTCGTCGATCGCGGCCCGCGGTTTACCCAGCAAGTCGATTAGAAACTGCTCCCTTCCCTGGGCCACCAATCGTTGTTGAGCTTGGGCAAACTCCGCAGACCCCAACCCTTCGGAACACTCCGCCGCGACGATCAAATCTCCTTGCGGCGCCAGCAGATCCATGGCACCTACCATGGCTTTAATGGTCTGGTAATACGTCTGATCCAGTGGGTAACCAGCCGCGCTCGTGATGACCGTTGAATACTGACGGTCGATCGGCACCTGGCAGTAACCGCGCGCAAATTCAACCGCGTCGGCGTGACTGGCGAGAATCTCGCCAAAGTTCACGAACGACAAATTGCGCTGCTCGTCGACGACGGTGTTCAGCGCCCAAGCGCCGCCAATCATGCGAATGATCTCAAGTTGTTCTTCGTGCAGTGGATTCCCGACAAAGTTGCAATTGCGAGTCGCGGGATCGGCCATGAAGCGGGCGCTATGAAACGTGGTGATGGTGTCCGCGTGCGCCAGTCCAGGTGCGACGACCTTGCGTCCCCCTGAGTAGCCCGCCATGAAATGCGGCTCGACCAAGCCCGTGGCGATTCGCAGATCGGCTTCGACAAATCTCCGATCCAATCGGACCACGGTTCCGCGTGTTCGAGTGTCGCCAACGGTTACGTGTTCGGCGTCGCGCCGCGCGTGGTGATTGACCACCGGCACGGTGTCCAGCACCCAAGGGTCCCCAACTAGCTCACGCAGTTCGTCACCTTCATTGGGTCGGTGCAGTCCGGTAGCGACCAAAACGCAGATACGATCGGCGTTCATCCCAGCCGACAACAGCGTTTCAATCATGGGACGCAGAAAGAGATGATTGGGTACCGGGCGCGTGATGTCACAGATGGCGATGCACGCGCTGTTTGCTTGGCTGGCCAGACTGCGCAGCGACGGCCGCGCCTCAGCGAGTGCCGCTCTGACGTGGTCGGTGGGATTCTCGAGCACAGGCATGTCGGGTTTGCGAATGACCGTTACGTGTGCGGAATCTGGTACGGGTACGTCGAGCTCGCCGCGGCCAAATCGAATGCGTACTTGCGTGCTCATGATGTTTCCGAAGGGACACTCGCAAAGTTAGGCTGCGCGGTCAGCAGTTCGCACACTTGCTGCATCCGGCGGCGATTGGCTCCCAGATCCGAATAGCCAACACGCGACGCGGAGCGATAGTGCAAGAGTCCGGCGGATTCGTCCACCCAAAACTCCACGTCATCGGTAAAGCGAAAAATCAAGCTGGTGAAGGCAAGGTGCAAGTAATTGCCATTCCGAGACAACCGGCGAACACGGGGCAGGGCAGTTAACTGTTGTTCCACAACATCCAAAGCCTGGTGCGCTGAACCTTGGACAGACAATGGCTGCATCTTTTGCCAATCGCGGCTGGCCAGCGTGCACACACAATTCGGACGCGTAGAGCAATCGCTCAACCCGGTCGATGGCACTGGATCGTTCATGTCAATGGTTGGAATTGGTTGTTGGCGTCGATGGGGCTGTGGCCACCGTTGGTGGCTTGTTCGTACCGCCCATTGCATCGTCGCCAATTGCGTCTTGGCCGGTTGCATCGTGAAACGAGCCGTGCCTTATGAAATTCGCCACGATGCGGGCGGTCCGACGTCGCACTAGCATACTGGAGTGGAAACCCGGCACCAAAGTGGTGTCTTGGGCCGACTCCAGTGTCGTGCACTCGCGAGCAACCACCAGATCGGTTGCCGCTTGCACGATTCCCACTTCGTATTGTTGACCAAGATCGGTATCCAGACCATTCACAAAACTGTCCGGCGTATCCTGGATTTGTCGCAGAGTGGTACTCAGCCATCCGAACCAGGGCGTAAAGCGG
>JANQOL010000482.1 GCA_028289675.1 Pirellulaceae bacterium | reverse complement strand
GATTGCTCGGCCCACGAGGTCCATTGTTCTGTCATCTGTGCGACCCGCTGCGGGTGGTCGCGTGCCACATTCGCTGTTTCCGTTCGCACGTCACTCATGTCGTAGAGTTCCCACTGCGCACTGTCGGTTCCATTGAGTGTGACCAGTTTCCAATTGTTACTTCGTATTGCCGCGTGCGTTTCATGTTCCCAGAACAACGTTCGAGGTTCGTTCCGCGCTGGGTCGCGCATTGCCGGCAACAGAGATTCGCCCGTCAGCGGCTTGATGGAGTTGCCAGCGTAGTCTTCTGGATAGTCTGTGCCAGCAACATCGACGAACGTGGCCATGACATCGATGACGTGTCCCACTTGGTGCGAGAGCTGGCCGTCACCGGCAATGACCGCTGGCCAGTGTGCGATCAAAGGTGTTGCAATGCCGCCTTCGTGAACCCAGCGTTTGTGCAAGCGAAAAGGAGTGTTGGAAGCATTCGACCACGTTTCGCCCATACTGCTGGAACGGCCCGATTGCTTGCGCCACTTGGCAAAGTGGGTTGCGGTATTCTTCTTCCATTGGTAGCCAAACTGGCCTCCTTCGGCACAGCAGCCGTTGTCTGACAGAAACAGTAGCAACGTGTTTTCCAGTTGGCCGAGCTCGCGCAATTTGTCGACGATGCGTCCAACGTTGTGGTCCATCCGCTCAATCTGCGCGGCGTAAATCTCGCGTCGAAATTCCAGCTCTCGCCGGTCTTGTTGGGAGAGCGTTTCCCACGGTGGACACTCCGATGGAGAAAGTTGGGTTCTGGACGAAACCAAACCCAGCTCTTTCATCCGCCGCAGTTTTTGGGTCCGCAGAGCGTCCCAACCATCGCCGTACCGGCCTCGGCAGTCGGCAATGTTCTCGGCGGGTGCTTCCAGGGGCCAGTGCGGCGCATTGTAGGCCGTGTACAGAAAGAACGGCCGCGCGTCGTTTTGAGCTTCATCCAGGAACTTCAGTGACCAATCCGTGAAGACGTCGGTCGTGTACCACTCCTGGTCGGGATGCAAAGCGTTCTCGGGGTTAGTCGTCGGTGCGATGGCCAATTGGTCATTGTGATAAACCGGACAACCTGGCAACACCTTGAAGTAGCTATCGACGTGAATGTGTATTCCATAAAAGTGCTCGAAGCCTCGATCGGTCGGCCATTGCCCGCGGCGATGGCCGACGTGCCATTTGCCGGTCATCATCGTTCGGTAGCCCGCAGCGCGTAGCACTTCGGCCAGCGAGACGCACTGTCGATTGAGATACGGGTGATAACCAGGCCCTTTGTCTCCATAGACCATATGCCCGAGACCGGCTTGGTGGGGATAGAGTCCGGTCAGTAGCGAAGCGCGCGTCGGACAGCACCGACCCGTGTTGTAGAACTGGACAAAACGCAAGCCACCAGCGGCCAACTGGTCTATGTTCGGCGTACGGATCTCACCACCGTAGCAGCCGATATCCGAGTACCCCATATCGTCGGCCATGATGAGCACGATGTTTGGCCGCTCGGCGCACTGGGTGTGACCGCCTAGCAACGAAGTTGCGACAGCGATGGCCAACAGCACGCTGTGCGACGAAAAGGATTTGCGTGACGACATGGCGTTTGTTCCCAAGGAGGCGATCGGATGGCCGCCGTCAGGTCCTGTCCCAAACTCAAATTGCAAATCGATGTTCATGTCAGTCAATCTCAGGCCGCGCTCATCGAGCTGCACAGGCTGCTGTCCTGCGCCAAAATCTGGCACCTTACAATGCAAAAAAGATGTAGACCGACACAGCCAGCAAACACAGTAGCCCACCGGCCCACGGAGCGAACCGCCACGGTGTCAGATCAACGGCGTTGACATTCACTTGTTCGTACGCGGACTCGCGACGCAGCCCCAGTTGGGACAGCACCAGTTGCAAAGCGACGGACAGCGCGAACACGGCGCCCATGTAGTGAAAGGGACTGCCGAACGTGGAAATCAACCAACCCTCGTCGCCGCCGCCAAAGAAAGTGCCCAACACCATCAGCGCCAGGCCGAGTAACAACGTAACGAGTGCCGAGCGACCGTCGGCCCAACGATTGAACAATCCGACCAGGATCACAGCGGCTAGGGGAATAAAGTAGACGCCGTTGAGTCCTTGAAAGAAGCTAAACACACCCGCGCGTCCGTAGAATGCAAATGGCGCCGCGATGACGGCTAGGATGGCGACAACCAAGCTGCAGATCTGTCCCGAGCGTCGGACTTCTCTGCCGCTGGCTTGTGGACGCAAGTACGTTTTGTACACGTCCAGCGAAAACAGGGTGGCCGCCGAATTGAGGACGGAATTGAACGTCGACAAAATCGAGCCGACCACGACGGCGGCGAAAAAGCCGAGCAACCACTGTGGCAGCACGCGCGCCACCAATGCGCCGTAGGCCCGACTGGTATTCCAATCACCTTTGTCGGTACGCCCGACCGCTTCGATCAT
>JANQOL010000463.1 GCA_028289675.1 Pirellulaceae bacterium | reverse complement strand
AAACATGTCGTATTCGGTGCCCGCCGCGCCCATGAGAATGCACTCCGACTGTCCCTTGCAAGCTTTCAGTGCCAGACCGGTGTAGCCACGCTGCCGGGCCAGCTTCAAACTCTGTACGTCGGTCAGCGATTCGTCAATCACGACCGGTCGGATGCGTGCAATGCGGTGCACCGTCATTTCGGTGCGTTGCGTGAGATCCCGCGGTGTCGGTTGCTCGATGTACTGCAAGCGATCAAAGGACAGTTTGCTCAATCGCTCGATGCGTTCCAGCAGATCGAGCACATAGTCTTCGTTGGGGCATTGCTCGTTGAAATCAAACGACAACTTCCAGTTGCGTTCTGGGGCCACGATTTCGCAAATCCGAGTTACCTCCACAATGCGGCCGACGTCCCAGTCGATGTTGTTGCCCGCCAGCTTGATCTTCAGATGCGTGATGCCATCGGAATGCAACCACTCTTCCAAGGTCTCGGGATATCCGTCGTCCAGCTTCTCACCCAAGTCTGCTTGACTGAGCGGGTCCAGGGCTCCGACCAAATGGTACAGCGGCATAGTGGCCTTGGGTTCAGCGGAAAAGTAATCCCCAGGGTACTTGCCGGCAAAGTCCTCGCCCAGGTAAGCGCTTAGGTCCTGGTTCAAGTAGTCGCGCGTCAGGCAATTAAAGCTGTTGGTCCCTGCCACTCTCCCGTAGGCGTCGTGGACGGCGGCCTCGAGCTGGCTCACCGCCAGCATGGCCGCCAACTTGGGAATGGACTCGGCAATCTTGAATTCACTGACCAATTCCTCGGTCACCGCATCCCGTACGGTGCCAATCTGCTCGCCGATTTGCAGCGGATCACCATGCAATTTGGCGTCCTGCACACGGGCGGCTACGCGATCGGCCAGCTCGATCAGAATCTTCAGCGTGATCTTGCCGGGTATCTTGCTGGGCCAGGCCCAAGCGTTACCCATGGTCATCTCGCCGATTCCCTTGTGCCGTTTGCGACTGCCTTCGCGAGTGACCACAATCTCGGTCCGCAGAACGCACACGTCTTCTACCACCCTTCCGCCGAATTTCATGGGCTGGCGGTAAACAAAGCTTCGCGTGGTGTTGGTGACTTCACGAAGCGTGATGTCCGAAGGGTTAGCCATGGCCAAAACCTGATGTTGCTAGTGCGAGTCGCTCGGACGTATAGCTTGGTGCATCAATGAAATGGCTTCTATTAACGTCCGAAAACCATCCACACTAAAAGTAATAAGCGCTAGTAGGAAGCGCCTCGTCAGGAGCCAAACTGCGGCCAGCACGATCTAGCGATTGTTTCAAGGACACTGCGTACACGACTGGTCCTGCCGGTCGGTCCCGCCGCGGGATCGGTAGCGTCTATACCAGTCCCTTGCGGACAGCCCAAACCGCCGCCTGAGTCCGATCCGATACTCCGATTTTTCGCAGGATGTGCTGCACGTGTTCCTTGACTGTCTCATAGCTGATGCCAAGGGCCAATGCGATTTCCTTGTTGGTCAAACCGTTGGCCAGCTGACGCAGAACTTCACTTTCGCGCTGGGTCAACGGCACTTCCACATCAGAGACCACGCGCGGGGTGGCCAGCGCTCCGGTGACTCTCCGCAATTCTTCGCGTGTCCAGGCTGATTCGCCTCGCGTGGCCGCTTTGAGCGCGTCGATCAGCCGTTCACGCGAATCGTTTTTCAAAACGTAACCCGAAGCGCCCAGAGCCACTGCCCGCGCCACGTAAGTCGGGTTGTCGTAAGTGGAAAACAGCACCACGGGCAGGTCGGGATAATCCAGTTTCAACCGGCCTAATACATGCAAACCGTCTCCCCCGGGCATGCGAACATCCAGTAGCACCGCAGATGGCCTGTTGTCGGCCAGTAGCTTGAAAACCTCTTCGCCCGTGGTTGCCTCGGCCGTTACCTCGATACCAGACCCCTCCAAAACGTTTCTCAATCCGAGCCGGACCACATGGTGATCGTCCGCAACCAACAGCGAGATAGTCATGCAAGTTCTCTCGTAAGCTTCGCCAAAAATACCCCGCGGCCGAGCTAATGGGGCAAAACACTCACAGGCCAAAAGTAGGGTACCACGCCCCATGACCTGTGGGAATCCGCAACGGTGGTGCCGTCTTCTTCCTTTAGGGGGTGAGAGCCAGTGGCGTTCCGTCGCCGGCGCCAAATAGGTGGGGCGCCACTACCAAGAAGAGCTAACCCAGTCCGTTAATTTAATAGCTACCAAAGGCCCCGTAAACCTCACTGCGTTCTAGAAAGCCATCTTTGTTGGCGTCAATGAGGTCAAAATCATCGGTGTCGCCCAAGAACTCGACACCACTCACAAAGCCATCCCGATTGGTGTCCATGGCGCTAAACCAGTCGCCATCGACCGCGGTTTCCTCTTCGTCGCCGCTTAGCTGTGCCAGCAGCCCCGGCTGCAAACGTCGGTCGGTCCGGTTGATCTCGAATTGCACCATCAGTGGCATTTCGTTGGGCGTCAGCTGGTCGTCTTGATTGGCATCGAGACGCCGCAGATCAGCGGACACCTGGGCAACTTCGACAGGTGTCAACCGCCGATCGCCGTCGGCGTCCATTAACTGAAACCACGGTCGGGCCGAGGTCATCCAACGGCCCAAAAGCCGCGAACTCTGGCGGCTGCTGAGCCACCGCCAAACTCGATCGAACTCTTTGTCATCCAGTTGTTCGTTGCCATCGGCGTCGAGCAACTCAAAGCTGTCGTCTTGCAACTGCAGCTGATTGCGAAAGAAGGCTTGCAACTGAGGTTCCTTCAACGCCGCGCTCAATTGTTGCTTGAGCATGCGCGGTCCATCGCCGCTGAACGCGTCTTGGACAGCGATATCCAGACTGCAACCGCCAACATCGATCCGACCACCACCGGGCGTGACTTGCCAGTTAAACTGCTGACCGTCCTCGGCACCCCAGGCCCACATTTGGTAGGCGTCATTCGGTGCCTCATCGACCTGAGCGGCTTGTTCGCGCACGTTCATTGCAACCGTTCCATCGGTGGTCGCCGAGTCTTTTTCACGGCCGTCCGGATCGGGCAGCTTCTGCGCTGGGAAACGCAGATAAATCTGCACATCGACCGGCAACGTGGCCAGCTGATCCAACTCACGGCCTTGCAGCAGTTGGTCTTGATTGGCGTCCAGCAACTCCCAGCGGCTGTCGGGCCAACTGGACCACTGTTGGCGAGGGATACCATCCAGGAACGTATAGTGTTGCAAGACCGTCCGTGCCAGCTGGCGCACGGCTTTGTTCATCTCCTCTGGATCTTTCGCCTCCAGATCTTCGGCGGTGGCCAAGGTGCTAGTTTCCAGCATGGTACTGCGGCTCATCGAGTCTCCGGCCATCTGATCGCCCTGAGCCTGATTGATTTCTTGAGCGGAGACAATCGTGTCTCCATTGAAGTCGAACTGCATCACGGTACCGGACAATTCGGACAATTCGGATTCGTCCAGGGTGTGGTCCTGGTTCAGATCGGTGCGTCCCCAAGGGGATTGATTGACGGCAGAGTCGGGCGCGGCGCCGATGTCATCAACGATCAAGGACGCGTTGCGGGCCAGTCCACGAGAGAGGAACGCCCCCAACTCGTCCAAAGTCACGACGTCGTCGCGCTGCACGTCGTACATTCCGACCAGTTGATCCACTTGGTCTTCATCGGCAATCAAATTGCCCAACCAACCGGATTGGATTAGCGGCTGGTCGAGGAGATCATTCCATTGCACCGGTTCCTCCAAGCCTTGGAAAACCTCTTCCGCCAACGCGGCGGTTAGTTGACGATTGGCTTCTTGCAGGCTCAGTGTTCCGATACTGACCGCCAGTTCCATCACGACGGGACCACCGGGCGCGAGGGCCACCAGCCGGCGGCGAGTCCAATCGCTGGCCTCTAGCTGCCGACGCAACTGTTCAGCTTGGGCCACTTCGTCTACTTGGTCCACAGCTGATGATGAAGCTTGCTCGCGTGGCGCACCGTCGTCAAGATTGTTGGCTGTGGCAGTGTCAGGCGTGGTCGCTGCGGGTGTTGCAGCCACGTTGTCATCATCGGCGGACGCCGCCGAAGTGCCGGCCGCGTCTTCCGTCGGTTTCGGCTTCGACGCGGAGGGCTTGCTGGACCGACTACAACCGCAGGAAAACAGCGCCAGGATCGACAGTATCAGTAACAGTCTGGAACACGAACGGGATTTCACTGAACTGGTCTCTCAATCGACGATCCGTTGAAGTGGCAGGCTTGGGGCAGTGCCCTAAGAAGATTGTGTTGGTCCTGTCACGGGGTCATGGCGAACTCCGTGGAATTGATCAAGGCCCATAGCAGATCTGACTGCCACGCGTTCTGTTGGTCAGCAGCCTGGTCATTCTTCGCGCTGGGATCCTCCGCCGGGGCATCGGTGGCCGCGACGGATGATTCGTCCACCGGTGCTCCCAAGGTATCCGAAAAGGCGGCTTCTTCCGCGGGAGTGGGTGGCCGGTTCAATGTGGACAGGAACAGCCACCTTAACTGCTTGCGCCGATCCAAGTACGGTGCTTCTAAGGCCTTTAGCAACCGGCTCGATTCAGGTTGTGTGACAGCGTCGAATGCATCTCCGTGCAAGGTCACCAACGCGGACACGATTCCTAGTTTGGCTTCGCTGGCGTCGCCACGCAGCCTACCCAACTGCGTGGTCAGAGCGGCCGTTCGCGCCGGATCTTGTCCAGCAATC
>JANQOL010000432.1 GCA_028289675.1 Pirellulaceae bacterium | reverse complement strand
GGAAGGCCGAATCCACGTGCCAGGGCGCGTTGGTGGCTCCCAAGATCAACAGTCCTTCGTTGTCCGACTCCACGCCATCCAGCTCCGACAAAAACTGGTTGACCAGGTGCCGTCCGGCGCTCTGACGCATGTCGGCGCGACTGGCCCCCAACGCATCAACTTCGTCGAAGAACAGCACACACGGTCGATGACGACGGGCTTCTTCAAACAACGAGTGCAGGTTTCTTTCGCTGTTACCAATCCACATGTCCAACACATCATTGATGCCGATCGACATGAACTTGGCATCTACTTCACCGGCCGTAGCGCGTGCCAAATGCGTCTTGCCGCAACCTGGAGGCCCGTACATCAAGATGCCTCCACCGACTTTCTTGCCATAGGCCGCGTACATGTCGGCATGCGTCAGGGGGTAGATAATCTTGATCTGGATTTGCTCTTTGACCTTGGTCATGCCGCCAACGTCGTCAAAGGTGATCTTGGGGCGTTCAATGTTGGCGGCTGCCCCCTCCGCTTCTCCTTCGGAAGCTTGGCGAATGCGTCCGTCAACGACTTCATCACTGAACGGCTCGGTTGGCTCGGCGGCCTCGTCATCCCGCCAAGTCTGGATGCCGAGCAGTCCCTCCAACTGCGGGTCGCTGACTTCGTCGCTGATGTCGATGGCCTGTTTGTAGCTGGCGACCGCCGTGGGCACTTCGCCGGCACGGTACATCAAACGAGCGTGCAAGACCAAGGCGGCGGGGTACGGCTGGCCTTGGCCAATCAACGTCTCGACGATCGCCAGAGCGTGGGAATTTTTGTCCTGACGATAGTATGCGTCTGCCAGAGCCGTCTTCAGGGCCTGGGAATCGGGATGCCGGGCAAGAGCGTCTTTGAAATGCTCTTCCGCTTCGCTGTACCGCAGCAGCGTCAGTAGCGTTTGGCCGTAATGGCGAACCAAGTCGAGATTGTCGGGTGCTAAGCGAACGGCTTCTCGCAACGCCTGCAGGGCCGCTTCGGCATCGCTCATAACAAACCACCTTGTGTGGGTAACGAACGCCTGATCGGCGCACCGAAGTTCTCTTCAGGTCGTCCAGGCAAAATCCAACGGTGCAATTTTAATGCAAGTCTCAGAGTCCCATAAGCCACGCCTGGTCACGTGCACGGACATAGACACTGCGTCTACACACGATGTCGGCAGGAGGCGGCAGCCAACTGGGGTGGATGCCACCGATGATAGGAGCCCTAGGGAAGCTGCCAGGATTTCCGGAGCGCCCATTCGACACTCATCAGAATGCAAAAGACCAACAGGTAGAGCCAGGCGTCCCAGGCCGCGTCACCCAGGCGCCGCTTCTCTACGACTTTGACCTGCGTTTCCGTTTGCCGTTCTCGTAGCCAATCCACGGCAGAGCCGATTTGATCGGGCTGCAGCAATTGGCCGCCTGCGGATTGGTTGGCGGCCACAATGTTCTCCATCATCCGCCAGTCGGCCGCCGGACGAGACAGTTCCAAAGACTCGTCGTTGACGACGAAGGCAATGTCCGCTTGATATTCGGTTCCATCCTCGCCAGACGCGCTCAGGATAGCCTTGTACAGTCCCGGTTGGCTCAGCCCGGTCAGCTTGGCCTGCTGTTGGTTTTCTCCCGAGTCCGTAGGGGACACACGATGTACCGCGGAGCCATCACGCTGAACCTCAATGCGCACATCGTCGGGCATCGCCTTGTTATCGCTACCGCCAAACCATTCAATGGCCAGATCGGGCGTTTCGTCAATCAACAAACGTCGTCGATCCAGTTTCAAACGGAAGCCCTCGTTGACACTGTCGCGCTGGACCAACCACAGCATCGCTTGTCTCCAAAACTGCTGGTGAACTTGTTTTTGTCCACCCAACAGCCACCAGCGCCACGTTGTATCCCCGGCAAAAGCCAACACTCGTCCACGTTCGAACTGTCCGGTCACTAGCGCTGGTTCACGCTGCGGGCCGGCCAATAGCACTTGCACGCCCGGCGCAGCGCTGACCTTTCCTAGTCGGTTCATGCCGCTCAGTGGCGGCAGACTTTGCCACAAACGTGTGTTCTCTGGCTCCGGACGCAAGCTGGTGATCGGATGAGGCCGCGTCGGAGTCAATTGAATATCGCCTTCGATGTGCAGATTGCGGGAAATGGGCGCATCGAACTGCTGAACGGCCAAACCCAGTTCCACCGGAAACAGCCGCGCTAAATTGGATCGTCCATAGCCACCGCCGTCAAAAGCGTGGTAGCCTCCCAACAGCAACAAACCTCCGCCTCGGCGCACATGTTGGATGATCTGAGTTTGTGTGGCCGCCGACAGCGCGGAAGCATCCAAGTCCCCTAGAACGATTGCGTCATACTCGCGCAAATTGGCTTTGCGTTCGAAAGGAATGGGCCACGATTTGCGATCGCGCTGCGGAAACCAGGCATACTCCACGTCAAAGTCCAGGGATTCATCCAGAGACCGCTTGAGGAACAGTTGCTCGCTACGGGGTTGGCCTTCCAGGTACAGGATCTTGACGCCGCCTTCGCGCACCGTGATGAAACTGATGGCTCGGTTGTTGCTGCTGTTCTGTTCGTTCACGTCGTCGACGGTGGCCTGAGCTCCCAGCAAGTACTCGCCCGCAGCGGCCACGGCGATCTTGAACTCGAGCGGCATCTTCTCGTTGGCACTCGAGGGAATCACCGTACGAGATTCCACAACCTGACTGCGCTTGCCATCGCTCAATCGCAGCGAAACCTTGACTTCCCTGCCCTGCATGCCCCGTGCGTTGATCACCATCTTGACGCCCAGTTCCTTCTTGACGAATGCCGAGAAGTATTCCGGCATGCCCTCAATGGCGACGTCGCGTAGCAGGCTCCGGTTTTCATCGGGCCCGATACCGACCATCAAGACGGGCTGGTTACGCTGCGCCAGTTGCCGCGACGCCTGACTGGCGTCGAATGCGGGCGGAATCAGCGTCTGGGTTCCGTCGCCCATCACGATGACCGCCCGCAATGGTGGGTCTAGTTGCAGGCGACTGATTTCCGAGAGTGCCTTGCCCAAATCGGTGGCCCGACCAGAGGGCTTGCTGGAGAAGGCCTGAGTCAGACTCGGCAAATCACTAGCGGTGGCCGGTACCGGTTGAGAGTCGTAAAAATAGGGAACGACCTTGGTCTTTCCAATGCTCAAATCGGTCGCTTGAACCAAGGCGGCCCAGACATCTTGTTGGATTTCCCAGCGGCTTCGATTGGGCACGTTGCTGGGCAGCTCCATGCTTTGCGAGCGATCCATGAGCACGGCGACGGCTCCCGAGCTCTCGTGCTGAGACGTCGAAACCAATCCGGGTCGCAACCAGCCCAGTAGCAGCACCAACACGGATAGCAGCCGCAAGCTCATCAACGTCAACCGCCCGCGCCGCGAAATGCCGTGCGCGGTCAAGGTCAGCCACAAACTGGCCAGCATGATGATGGCCAGCGGGATGACCGCTGCCCAACCGAAGACGGGTTCCACGCTGATCTGTGCGAACAGTTGCACGCTACGTTCCCCGCTGTCTACCGAAGTTGAGTTTGTAGAAGCGGTTGGACATGGCCTGCTCAGCCAGAAACAGTCCGGCGACAAAGATCATCAGCAACGGGTAGAGCTCCCGACCAAAGCGAGACTGGCCAAGGCTGCTTTTGACGTCGTCCAGGTCGCGAGCGACGTGGTAGTTGCCAGCACCTAATGCCTCGTCTAAATCGTCTTCCGTCAAGCGTTGCAGCTGCGTGTCGGCCGCCGGAGCGTTGATACTGAACCCCCGGGCTACCGGGTCTCCCCGTAGTCCGCGCAACCTGAAGATGCCCACCTCTTCAAAGGCGCCTAGGCCGAGGCTGCCGTCGGCTGCTTTGACCGGACGCGAGCGTGCCCGCGGAGGAAACAACTCGTATTGCGTCGGCCAAGATTGCGGATCATTGGCCAATACGACCTCGGCATCCACGGGAAAATTCAGGCCTGTTTGGTGGGCACCGCTAAGTGTACGGACCGCACCAGACATCAGAAAGAAAGTCGGCCACGGCTCGTCGCCGATCCATAGTTCGTTCCACAGGTTGCTGCCCGGCACGTCCAGTTGCGGTACCGGCGTACACAA
>JANQOL010000431.1 GCA_028289675.1 Pirellulaceae bacterium | reverse complement strand
ATTGACGGCCATCAATTCGCTGTCGGCAGCGGCCGGCGCCTGCATGGCCAGTTTTGTTCTGCTGCCCACGATTGGTTTGAGCGGTACGTTCGTCGTGGCGACGACCGTGCTGTGCGGATTGGTCTTCTACCTGTGGCGACATTGGGGCTCCGCTTGCTTTGCCATAGCCTGTATCGCCGTCAGTGTGTTTGCGGGTCGGCAGCCCTACAACTATGCCATCCCATCGGGCGCAGAATTGGTGCAGCGCTGGGAGAGCGGCTACGGTTGGATCGAAATCCTGGAGCGATCGTTCGACGGAGTCCAGCTGCTGCGGCAAGACGTGCAGTACGGTCTTGGTGCGGACTTGGATATCGACTGGGAGCGGCGCCAAGGTGAACTGCCATTGATCCTGCACCCGCAGCCCCGCTCGGTCGCCTTTTTAGGGGTCGGAACCGGTATTAGCGTGTCGTCAATAGTCGACCATGCGGAGATTGAACGCATCGATGCGGTGGAACTGATCCCCGATGTCGTGCAGGCGCTGCCTTATTTCGAAGACGCCAATCTCAAGTTCTACGAAGACCAGCGCTGCACCGTGCATACGGCCGACGCCCGTCACTTCATGCAAACGACACGCGAGTCTTATGACGTCATCGTGGCTGACTTGTTCACGCCTTGGCATTCGCGCACCGGCTACCTGTACACGGTGGAGCACTTTGAGAATTGCCAGGCGCGGTTGCGCTCGGGCGGCATCTTTTGTCAGTGGCTGCCTTTGTGGCAGTTGGGTAACGAGGAATTTGAGGTCATCGCGGATTCTTTCCGTAGCGTCTTTCCTCGCTGCACCGTGTGGTGGGGATTGTGCGAGCCGGAAAAGCCGCTGTTGTGCCTGATCGGTGCTGACGCTCCTTTGCGAGTTTCGGCGGCCAAGTGGGACTCGCCCAACGCGCCATCCGTTCCGCCCCAATCTGCGGATCCTTTTTTGTCCACTCCGGCCAGGTTATCGCATTTGTACGTTGGAGAATGGTCCAAACGCTACAACTGTCGTTTGAACACAGACAACCATCCGCTGGTCGAGTTCACTTGTCCGGGCAGCGACTTGGGGAATGCCAAGCTGCGTGGCCAACAGGTCATTGACTATTTTGTGACAGTCCTCGCCCGCTTGCCGCAAGAAGGCGTGTTCTTCAGCAACGAGGCCAAGCCCGTGTCCATCGTCGCCCGCTTGCGTTGGCAACACAAGCAACTGCAGACTCGAGTCAAACGCGGCCGGCTAAAGCCCGATGCTCCTCGGTTCATCGATCAGGAGGGCGGCTAGATGAAGCGGTACGTCGCCTTCCTAATGGCCGCAATCTTGTCGGCCCAAACTGCGCTCGGCTCCGCCGGTCTGCATGCCCTGGCCGACGACGGATTCTCCGCTCAGCGGTGGCGGCCGCTCGGCGGTGCGTGCGCCGGCCATTGCGGCTGCTGCTTCGTAGATTTCGCGTTCCAGCCGAATTGCGAGGCCAATCAACGACGATATGCGGAGTTCACGACCAGACACCAGTGTGCGATTTGCCACTACTTTTCACTGGCTGCAACTGACGCTCCAAAGAATCTGCAACCTGTCTACGTGCTGCGAATGACGCTGCACGACGAAGAAGCCGTCAACTTGATTTCGCCAGAAGTTGGACGGCAGCACCTGCCGCGCGGCCCGCCGAATTACAATAGTGTTTGTTCGATTCTGTGTTTTCTTGATGTTTCAAATCAACAAGTGAGTTAATTGATGAAGAGAATTTTGTTTTTAGTTTGCTGCATGGTTGCCACCAGCATGGCACCGGTAGCGCACGCCCAGCATTCGGACGTCGAGTTCGGATACGACGGTGGGATGATCGACATTGAATTCGGCGCCGAAGGCAGGATCTTCGAAGGAGATTTTGTGGTCGGTGGTTTGTTTGACCGAACTACTGATGACCCCGGCTGGGCTTCTGAGCTGTCCGAAGGCTTGGGAATTGGTGCTGGCGATTTAGTTGGCTACAACGTCCTGGAGAACCTGTTCTATTGGGACGGGACGGCAGAGGCGGCGACCACCGCGTCCATCACCTTTGATCACTTCCCGGCGATCGCGGACAACGTGGTCAGTCAGTCCGGAAGTACTTCGGCAAACGTCAGCTTCACAGGCACGCTGACAAATGTCATTGACCAAGCCGATGGCGCCGGTGAATTCCACCAGCACATTGACTGGAGTCTGTCGGCGGGTTCGCCCACCGGAGCCTACGGCGTGCTGCTGGATCTGGAAACGGATGCCGCAGGCATCGCCAATTCGGAGAGCTTTGGCGTCATTTGGAACTTCGGTCTGAACGATACTCAGTTCGAGGCCGGAGTGGATCACTTTGTGACCACACGCAACCTGAGCATTTCCGCCGTTCCCGAGCCTGGCAGCGCCATGCTGCTGTTGGCCGGTGGTGCCTCGGCCATGCTCCTTCGCCGTCGGCGACGCTAAGCAATGACGCTTTGACGGCTCATCGTGCTCGATCTGCGTGAACCGTTTTCCATCGGTTCACGCAGCCGGCACGAGGGCTTGCTGCTGCCAGTTCGTCATCGACGAGCTCGGCGGACCTTCTTCGCGGCCCATCCTCTGCCCCGCTCGGCAGTCTCCTGCCGCATTGACCCGCTGCCTGTTATCGGCACCCACATGCCAGCAAACGCAGTGCGCCGGACCTTGGATGTTTGTCAGGCCGTGCTGCGTTACAATCGACGCCGAACTGGGCTTTGGCTGGTCGACGAGTGCAATCGCCGTTTTCCAGAATACAGCGACATTCATTGACCAATTGAACTCCTACTCGGGAAGCGTTTGCTGATCTGGTGATCGCCCCGGTCTTCAAAACCGGTGAAGCGTCTGCATAGGCGCTTGGTGGGTTCGATTCCCATCCGCTTCCGTTCCGCCTGACCTAGCCTCAGGGCGACCCGCCGGGCAACGATTCAGTGCTACCTGCCGGTCAACGATACTGCCAAACAGTCGAACTCTCCTGGACTTCCCACCATGCTAAAACGTCGAAGAACTATCGGCCAAACGACCCCCTGGCAACTAGCCAGAGTGCCTGTGCACACACGACGGTCCTTGCCTGTGCTGTACGCCGGCTTGCTCGCGCTGGGGCTGGCGCTCAGTGGTACCAGTGCCCCGATCTGGGCTGCGGAGAAGGAGCGGCCAAATATTCTGCTGATCATGTGTGACGACATGGGGTTTTCGGATGTCGGCTGCTACGGCGGCGAAATCGACACACCGAACTTAGACCGTCTGGCTTCTCAAGGACTGCGATTTCGGACGTTTTACAACAACGCCAAGTGCGAACACACGCGTGCATCGCTGCTGACAGGGCGGTGGTGGCATCACGTGGGGGCGTCTGCCAGCGTGCATTATGCGGCGCCCACGTTTGGTGAACGCTTGCGTCAAGCAGGGTACCGGACATTGATGACCGGAAAATGGCACGCGGGACAAACACCCTACCAGCGAGGATTTGACCGATACTACGGCCTGACAGACGGCTGCTGCAATTTCTGGAACCCGGGTCATGCTCGCGGTGATGCACCGGAGCCGGCCAAAAAGCGTGTTCGGCGATGGGCCATCGATGACCAGGAATTCTTGCCCTACACTCCGCCCGACGATGACTTCTACACGACCGATGCGTTTACAGATTACGCATTGGACTACTTGGACGAGTATCAACACGAAGATCGGCCATTCTTGCTTTACGTGGCGTACACAGCCCCGCACTACCCGCTCCATGCTAGCCCCGAAGATATTGCCAAGTACCGCGGGCGGTACGCGGCCGTGGGTTGGGACAAGCTGCGGGAACAACGGTTTGGCCGCCAGCAGTCGTTGGGGATCCTGCCCGAGGGAGCTCAGTTGTCGCCGCGCGATCCCGATCTGCCCAGCTGGGACAGTGTTCCCGCCGACCAGCAAGATAGCTGGGATTTGAGGATGGCGACGTACGCGGCCATGATCGACCGGCTGGACCGAAACATTGGCCGTTTGCTGGACAAACTGAACGCCTTAGGAAAGGCGGACAACACGGCCATCTTTTTTCTGTCGGACAATGGCGCTTGCGAAGACTCCAAGGACCGTTCAACAGTTCCTGGCTCGATGCCTTGGGAGGTCACCAGCTACCTGACGCAGGGACGACCGTGGGCCAACGCGTCCAATACGCCTTATCGCCGTTACAAGACCACCGACTTCGAAGGCGGCACGCGGACGCCCATGATCGCAGTGTGGCCGGGACAAATCGAATCGGGAACCATCACTGATGCCATCGGGCATTTGGTGGATTTCACGCCCACGATGTTGGACCTGGCGGGCACCCCAGCCACGGCCGAGCTGGCGGGACATTCGTTGTTGCCAGCCCTGCGGGGACAGTCGGAATCGCGCCCCTGGCCACTGTATTGGCAGTTTGGCAAGTCGCAGGCGATTCGCGACCAGGACTGGAAACTGGTCAAGCACGGGCAAGGGGATTGGGAACTCTACAACCTGTCAGCGGACCCGACCGAATTGAACAACCTGGCGGACCGGGAGCCAGACCGTGCGCGCGATCTCGCAGCGCGGTGGCAAGCATGGTGGGAGCAGGGGCGGCCCGACAAATCGACTCCTCAGCCGAACAAATAGCCGCCGACTGGCTTGGGCAACCTGCCAAAGTGCGAGCAAGATGCCAGAGCAACAGCCAATGTGGCGCTTGTTTGTCTGACGCTACCAGTTCACTCTTGCGACTGGCTGCCAGATGGCTGCAGTGCTGACGCTACGGAAGCCGGCAAGTCGACCGCCAGTTGCCGCTTGGCTTCTTGATCCAACTGTCCGGCTACCACGGGACGATTCCATTGCGTGGCGAGCATCACGGAGTTGATTCCTGAGCCGATGCCGAGCAAAGCCACTCGTTGGCCAGCGGTAATCCGCTCGGTGGCCAGCCCGACGGCCAGTGCGGTGGGAAGCGCTACCGAACCGGTATTACCCAGCCACGGAAACGTGGACACATCATGTTCCTCGGGCAACTGCAGCGCCTCCAACATCAATTTGCGGTGCGTGCCGCCAACTTGATGGCATACCGTCGCGTCAAACCCCTGCCGACTCTCTCCGTCGGCCAACAGTTGCTCGAATGTCCGCGAACCAACGGCGACGCCCGCGTGCAACAGTTGTTCTGAATCGGTTTGCATCAACGGCTGCATTCCGGCCCCAGCTTGATCGGTGTCGCTTTGGCACAACTGATGATGTTCACATTCGGCACGCGCCACCGCGGCGCACAGCCGGTTGTCGGTCGTGCTCAGATCGCGGTCAACCAACAAGACCGCGCAGCTGCCCGATCCGATCGTCAGCGAGGCGAAGGACGGCTTGATCGATTTACGGGTCAGGCTGCTATCGGCGTTCAGTGAGGCGATGGTGGACTCGACCAAATTGCGAGCGCTTTCCGATCCGACGACCAAGCCCGCTCGTATGGCTCCCGCCTCGATTAGGTTTGCGATCTGAACCATCCCGCTCAGCAGTCCCAAACACGCGTTGGACACATCGTAGACCCAACACTGAGACCCTAGTCCCAATTCCGCGTGGACCCGGCAAGCGGTCGCCGGTTCGAGGTAGTCGCGGCAAACGCTGGCGTGAATGAGACAACCGATTTGATCCGCGGGGATACCGCCGGCGTCCAAAGCCAATTGGGCGCTCTCCGCACTGGCCAAACCGATGGACGCGCCCGGTTGCCAGAAGCGGCGTTGACGAATACCGCTCATCAATTCCAGCCGACCGACGGGCAAGTTCAATCGTTCATAGGCGGGCGCCAGCTGGTGTTCCAGATCTTCGGAAGACATGACAACCGGCGGCAGAACATATCCGAGAGCCTCGATGGCTACACGTTCGAATTGCATCAACTTGGGTCTGATTTTGCGAGGTCAAAAAGTGGAAGAACTCCATGGTTTCGGATTTTCTCGGGCACCGCAAGCGTCCCGGCGGCCGCCGGCGTGGTTGAGCGGAGAATTGCCGTATTTTCGATCTTGGATTGCCGGCGCTTGGCTATTTTGTCGGTGATCCACAGACAATTGCTAGCACATTGGATTGTGGCTGCATTGGAAGCGAACACCAAATCTAGACCTTCACTTGAACTTGTTTTCCGTGACGTTAATTTCTTCACGCAACGTTTGGCCCCAGGGGCCACCCCCTTACTTCCTCAGAGTATCTGCACTCATTTTACTTCGCAGGGATAGAGCGAACCCAACACGACACACGCCAGGTTGATGCCGCAGCATCTCAAATGGGGAGCTTGAAATCATCGGGACGATGATGCCCCCGCCGTGTTGCTCAAGCATCATGTTTCGCAAGGATTGCAAGCAGGACGTGAAGTATCTCGTCTGAAAACAGATTGGTTGACCATGCAATTCATTGCGCTCGCCTTGCATCGCAAGTGATCCTCTGAAACCACTGTAACCGTATCTGATTAAGGACTATTCAGATGAACAAGCCAATTATTGGTATCAATGGCGACTACCGTTCTGCCAGTCACAATCAACCCGCGTTTTCTTATGTGGCAGCCGGCTACTACGATGCCATTGCTAACGCCGGTGGGATCCCGATCTTGCTGCCACCACTGGCCGACGAGGATAGCCTGCGGCAAACCGTTGATCACCTGGACGGCTGCGTGTTAATCGGCGGAGGCGATTTGGATCCGCGGAACGACGGGTTTATGTTGCATCCGTCGAACAAGCTCATGAATGGCCGCCGTGAGAGCTTTGACCGGCGTTTGACCCATGAGATCGTCGAACGTCGACTGCCGGTGCTGGCCATTGGAGCTGGCATGCAGTTGTTGAACATCGTGTGCGGCGGCAATCTGTTTCTCCATATTCCCGAGGATTTACCCGGTTCATTGCCGCATCGCGATCCTCAAGACCTGAGCCACCGGCATTCGCTGATCATCGAATCCGATTCACTCATTGGACGCGTCTACGGCGAAGGAGAAATCCGGGTGACCAGTCGTCACCACATGGCGATTGACGAGTTGGCACCGGGCTTTCGGGTAACCGCCAAGTGTCAGGATGGAGTCATCGAAGCGATTGAAAGCGAGATGATTGACTGGTTCGCCATCGGCACCCAGTTCCACCCGGAAAGTGAAGCTGCCAGCGCGTTGGACGTCCGCATTTTCGAAGAGTACATCGAAGCCATCGTTGGCCGCACGGCCGGCACTCCGACCATCAATGTGGCCGCCGCCGCATAACACGACGTTAACACAACTCGCGACAAGACCCAGGTCGCGATTGTCACACGATTTCGTGCATTTGCATGGAAGCACATCGTCGCCAAGGATGGAAAGACGGTGCACGAAGTCGTGTTTTCTTTTACAACAGAGGCCCAACACCCACTTACATTCTCCGCTCGCTTAATCCGCGACTTGGGGCTGCTTCAAGCCACCCAGAAAGCGGTGACCATCGGATTTGTCGCCGGCTGGCCTCAGCAAGCTAACTGTTTCAGGTGGGCGACCCCATCCATTCGACGGGATACGCCCGAGTCCCACGCCGAAAGATGGGGCCGACCCATGCTGACGCCGGTGCCTGCCTCAATTTTGGGCGTCATCTTACGGTTCCTGAAGGCTGTGTCTATCGGTTTTCCACAATTCCGGCCGTAGTAGCTCAAAAACCGAATGATTTGGCTGCTGCAGTTCGCCTCAAACGTACATCCGCGCACGTCGTGGGCTGACCCGCGCCTCCAACGACGGTCATCGCACGTTTGGTCGACGCCAGACACCATCAAATGAAGTCAAGAATGCTCCGGGCAGAACCAGATTGCGCGACGCTATAGCCGCGGCTTGGGTGGCTGCACGGGAGCTTCGAAAGCTCCCTGTCCCTGAGTATTCAGCTGTCTCAGAAAGACGCTTCCGCCAGCCGTCACGTACAGAGTTTCGCCGGTGGCGCCTCCGAAAGCCAATCCGGTTAGTTCGTCACTGGAAGGTGGGGCCAAGATCAAATGGACACGTCCTAGTTGGTCGAGGACCTGCACACCCATGCGGCTCGTGACATAGGCGCGCCCTTGCCGATCCAAGACGACTCCGGAGGCGCCGCACCGTGGATCGCGATGGGATGCGTGCAGAAAGCCGTATTCCTGGCGCTGATCCAACTGGCCTGGTGCGGCAATTCGGCAATGCAAAGTAAAGCAGCTGTCTTTATTCAACAGATGCATGAAGGCGTGGTCCACCGTGGGTGCGAAATGCGAAACGGGTTCGCGCAGTTGAAGGCAGACGGCAGGTTTGCCGCCATAAGTGCTCCACAACATGGCGGGCCGTGACGGATCGGAAACGAAATAGCCATCAGGCAGTGCCACCACCGATTCGGCGTTGACCTCAGCGACCAAAGACGGCTGACCGTCCGTATCGAACTGAACGATTTGCTTGCCGTCTTTGACCGCCAACAAGTTGCCATCCGGAGTAAAACTGAGACTAGTGATACTGCCGGTTTGGTCCGCAAAGATCCGCGTCTTGTTGTCCTCGCCGACCACGTAGAGCCGCCCCGCTTTGGAATCGCTAAACACCAGCTCACCCGCGCCATTACAGGCCGGAGCTGCCGCCGACTCGTGCCCGGTGCTGACTTCTTCCCAGCCTTGACCGGCCACCAGGATGTCAGTCCGGCGCGCAGTGCCCCCTTCCGGCGGCAACTCGATCGGCTCGGGATAATCTCGCCACAGCCAGCGCAGCGCTGCAGGCATGACCGCGGCGCCATGTTTTCCGTTATGCCCTCCCTCGCCCCACTGATGAAAAACGTCGTAGCCGGCCCACTGGAGCGCTGACAGCATATCTTGATTGGCAACCCACCAGTCGCCCGCATAGATGTTCAAGTCCTGGCTGCCATCCTGCAGAAACACGCGCAGCGGCTTGGGCTCCATCTTGCGAACCAACATGGGGAAACTATTGCCGCCACGCAGGCCCACGTAGGTTCCAATGGTGCTGATGACGCGGCGAAACGCGTCGGGACGTTCCCAAGCCGCGTTGAAGGCGCAAATTCCACCCGAACTGGCTCCTGCCAAAGCTCGGTCGTTGGGGTTGTTACTCAAGTTGTACGTCTTGCCCACTTCAGGCAGCAACTCTTCCAGCAGAAATCGCGCGTAACGATCTCCTAGCGAATCGTATTCAAAGCTGCGGTTAAACCTTGGCTGAGCATTCTCCACCAGCGGCGGAACCACGCCGGGGGTTACGAAGACGCCGATGGTGACCGGCATTTCTTGGGCATGAATCAAGTTGTCGCAGATGGTGGGTAGGCGCCATTGCTGAGCGCGATTCAATCCGTCCTGCACAATCAAACTGCAAGCCGGTTTGTCCGCGTCATATTGGGCTGGGACATAGATCCAATACTGTCGTTCCGTGCCCGGAAAGATCTCTGATTTGAAGTCGAACGGACCCTCAATCTTGCCTTCCGGTACACCTTCTTGTTTTGTAGCCTCCGCCGGGACTGGGTATTCTTCTTCGGCGACCACAACCAGGGAAGGTAGGAAAACGGCTAACCCCAGTAGCAGGCTAGCGCGGCGTCGGAACAGTGAAAAAGCAGCCATATTCGTGGGTCGCAACTTCGATGGGCAGGGCAGAGCAGGGGCGGAAGTGGGGTGCCAGAAGGGACGCCCTGGAGGCATACGCGGCAAACCCACCGACGGGCTGATTCTAGCCGATCGTTGGACCGTACGCGATTGGGTAGTTTGGCAAAACTGGGGATGCCGCCCAGGTTACTCGGCAAAAAAAAGTTGCACTTCCGACTAGAATCCGATCCAATGAAGAGACTGGATCGTTAGTGGAGGTTGGGGCAGTCGTCGGGTTGTGGTCAGCTCGCACGGTCACCGATCTCGTCTCGTCAGAATCTTGTGTCGACAACTTTGAGGTTCTGCTCTGTCGGTCGCTACTAGCACAGTTAAATCTTGCGCAGTTGAATCCAACTGGAGGGGGAAATTCCATGTTTCAGCTCATGTTGCCCAGCTACATTCGTCTTCCATCGATCACTCTGGCTCGCCCGTGTGCGGGTCTCGTCCTTGCCTTCGGTTGTTGTCTGTGGCTCAGTCTTAACTGCAATGCGGCTGGACCATTCGAGTTGACGTCCGAGGAAGCAGCCGCGCGCGTCGCTGACGCGTTGGATGCCGAAGCCGAAGGTGACTTTCTCACCAGACAGCGGCTGCTCGTCGAGGCCGATCAGGCCGATGATTTTCCTCCGGCAAAATGGCACCGCGGGTTGCTGCGCGAGTCGGATGGAAGTTGGACGGATATTGCCGCCAGCATCGCTGGCGCCAATCAGGACGAGTCGCTGCGGGAGTATGAGCGTCGGAGGGCAAGTTTGACGGACACCTTGGGTAACCACCTGGCCCTGGCGACTTGGTGCGCCAAACAAGAGTTGATGGATCAATGCCGGTCGCATTTGCACCGGGTACTGGCGTTTGATCCCGATCATGCCGCCGCGCGACGTGCGTTGGGCTACCGCAACTTCGACGGAGAATGGATGAGTCCTCGGGAGTTGATGGAGTTGCAGCGCCGCGCACTAACAGCCGAGAAATCGGTTCGGGACTTTGGCCCGCAGGTGCGCTCAATTGCCGTCCGCATGAGTGGCTCGGCCCAGGAGCGTGAATTGGCGCGGAGAGAATTGGATGGCTTGCGAGATCCCGCAGCTGTGCCAGCTGTCGAGTTCGTTTTTTCGTCGCCGGAGGAGGCACCTTCTCTCGTGGCCATTGGTTGGTTGGCAGGCATTGACCACGTCGAAGCATCGCAGGCGTTGGCACGTTTCAGCTTGTTCCATCCCTCGGAAAGCGTACGGTATCGCTCAGCGGAACAACTGCGCCAGCGACCGCTGTACGACTTCGTGCCGGACATGTTGGGCATGCTCAGTTCACCGGTGAATGCCATGATTGTTCCGGTTTTCGATCGTACCGGCGCATTGACGGGATACCGCCAAGCGTTCAGCCAAGAGAAATTTGACAAGACCGAACTCTCGCTCCTGGATCGACAGTTTATTCGTTCTCCAGATAGCACCCGCCGGCGTGCCCAGCAAATGCGTCGCGGCGCCCGGCTTTCGGTAAGCTTGCAGGATGTTGTGGATCAAACGGTCGAGAATTCACTGCGGGCGTTCGCGGCCAACGAGGCCCGCACGCGGACGGCAGCCATGCAGCGCGATAATCAGGCAACGCAACTCCGCAACGCTCGTGTCGCTGAAGTCCTCTCGCAGGTCGCCGCTCGGGAGTTCAGTGGAGAGGCCAAGGAGATGTGGAAATGGTGGGACCAACTGAATGAAACACGCTATCAGGACTACAAACCCGAACGTTACCAATTGAGCAGCCTGTCAGACCGTGTCGCGGATTACATCGCGCCACCACCACCGGTGGCCCAAGTTGCGACATCGGGTGAGTGTTTTGTGGCGGGTACCGAGGTAGTGACACGACGGGGTCAACGGCGCATTGAGCAAATCGTGGTCGGCGATTTGGTACTTAGCCGCCATGTTCGTAGCGGGGAATTGTGTTGGAAGCCAGTATTGCGCACGACCACGCGGCCACCGGAAAAGACGCTGAGTGTGGCCATCGGCGATGAGCGGCTTCGCTGCACGTCCGGGCACCTGTTTTGGGTTTCGGGAGACGGCTGGAAAAAGGCCAGCCAATTGACAGCTGGTGACATCTTGCATGCCGCCCAGGAGCCGATGGTGGTGCTGAAGGTGAAGCCAGAGGCCATTGCGCCGACCTACAACTTGGAAGTCGCTGACACGGGCACCTATTTTGTCGGCAAAGCGATGGTGATGACCCATGATGTCTTGCCGCGCCAGCACAATCGCCAACGCGTGCCCGGTCAACAGTTAGTCCAACTGGTAGCCGACTAGAGCGGAGATCGCTTAGCTTTAGCGCCCGCCAACGCGTTGGACGATGCGAATCGTCCGTGACGCAGGCTAACTGAGTGTGCAAGGCAGTAGAGAGGCGTCCAGCTTAGATGTTGGTGTTCATTAGACATTTAAGACTAGCTGGACAGCACCAGTGCTAGTTGACGGCCAACAAATACCAACCCGAAGCGTGAGCGAGAGAGAGTGTGTGTATAGATGCGTCGACGTAACTCGTTCACTCGCCGGCGCGTCGGGTTGGTAGTGGAGTGAACCGCACGATATCGCGTGGCGGCAGATTTACACACCGTTTGGAAATTTGATTCTGCACGTCTCGTAAACACGCGCGTCGCCAATCGCGCTGGTGCAGCTCCCGGCCATACGTTACCCGTCCGCGGTTTCCATCAGCGCCAACGTACCCAGCCCGTAGAATGTGTACTCCACATCGTCTGCCGGATCAAATTCGAATCCGCGAAAGCCGCCTTCCGACTGTTGCATGCTACTGGCGTAACGCTGGACGCCCGCAACTGAGATCTGATCCAGGGCGTCCAAGTCCGCCAACGATACGCAAGCGGTAAATGTGCTGAGCAGATCCGGCAGAGGAATGCGCGTGTTGGCTTGCCAACCACCCTCATCGGTTTGCAGATCGGCCAAAAATTCGGCTGCCCGATGCTGGGTTGTTTGGTCCAAGCGATCGAGGATCCTGAGCGCGCCCAAAGCGGCTGCGGTGGGGTTAGTGCCCGAACGTTTGCCGACGCGAATCTCCAAGAATCCGCCATCGTCCTGAGCTTGACTGAGCAAAA
>JANQOL010000406.1 GCA_028289675.1 Pirellulaceae bacterium | reverse complement strand
AACGTGTGAACACCCGGCGAGTTATTCGGCAGGACGGCTCCCAACGCGGGAGACTGCAGTTGGTAGCTGACCGTAACCCCACGGCCTTCCTCGCCATATCCACGGCTAAAAATGTTCAGATCCAGGCCACGCGTCAGGGCGTCCAGGATGTCCGCCATGTTGCCCAACACGAACGAGTTCTTCTTCATATTGCCCAGGCACATGTGCTCGGGCAGCCCTGTGCTAGCCGACTGTTGATGAACGAAGTCATCGACGGACTGCGTTCCATCGCCCATGGGCAGCGTAGCCGTTTCGAAGAGCTCGGCGGCTTGCTTGCATTTGGCCAACAGATCCTCGACGGGAATCTCGCGCAAGACGCGGCGAGCTCGCTCGGCGTGCTTCATATCCAGCTGCAACATGCCGCCGTTGACCTGCGAAATCTGGGCAATCGGTTCGCCCGTATTGAAGTGGACGATATCTTGCACGTCCAATGATTCGTAGGGCTTTCCCCAGCGAAGTGCAGCAAGTTTCAACACCACTAATTCTCCAAATTTGAGACGACGATTGCCGAGCCAATCTCGTTGGACAACTTCGTTGGCCGCAGCGCGGTTGCGGACTTCTGGGCAATCCGGGCGTTTGGCTGGAAAACACCTTCCAAGCCGGTTGATCGAAGGTCCCGCCAACGGGCATGACCAAAGGTAAATGCAAATGCGTTAGTAAACGCCAACTGTGGTTTGCGAGGCGATCTTGTGATACGGCCTCACACCACTGACTCCATCCCATGGATATTTGACGTAGGGTGCTTCCCGCTCCCCTTCATCGCGTTCCAGGAAACCGGGTACAAAGAACTCTTTGGTCAACGTATACAGCTTGACCCGTCCTGTACCTGCGGGAGGAACCACCAGCGTGTGATCATCAAAATCCACCACCTCGACCACGGCCCGAGGCTGAGGCGCGTAGTACGAAATCTTGTAGTCCTCGTCGGCCGTAACCGGTCGGCTGCACGCCAGCCCCATGAGTGTGTTCCCGTAGGTGGGCGTCATATAAACGCCACTCTCTTCAGTCGGCCCGCCCAGGAGTTCTTCGACGCAAAAGCGTGTCCATTGTGGTGTGAACTCTGTACCACCTGAAAAGATCCCAGTGATGCCTACCTCTTGAATGCTGGTACCTTGTTCGGCCAACCCGTAGGCCAATGACTCCAACAGCTTGGGCGTGGTGAACATGCACTTGATATCGTGGTCGGCGGTCAGGATGGTGATGGCCTGATCAATGCAGTGCTTCTTGTATTCTTCCAGATGGTCCATCCAACCTTTCTTTATCAGCTTGACCACCCATCGAGGATCCAAATCGATGCAAAAGCTGATACCACCGCGATGTTGGCACAAGTGTTCCACGGCCAAACGCAGACGGCGTGGCCCGGAAGGACCTAACATGAGCCAATTGGCCCCTCGCGGAAAGTACTCGTCAGGCAGGGTGTCACTGAACATCTCGTAGTCGATGCGAAAGTCGTCAATGACCACTCGGCTCTTGGGAACACCGGTAGTGCCCCCCGTTTCGAACACATAGGTTGGCTTACCATCGAGCGCCTTAGGGACCCATCGCCGCACGGGCCCGCCGCGCAGCCAATCATCTTCGAACAACGGAAACTTCTTGAGATCATCGAAGCCTTTGACTTCCGTCAACGGATCGAATTTCAACTGGGCCTTCTTTTCCAACCAAAAAGGCGAGCCAGAACTCTCATGGAAATGCCACTGGACGGTCTCGTAAGTGTGGGCATCTAGCTGTTGCTTGGCCTGGGAAATCGCGTCAGCCAAGTCAGGCTGTTGTATTTCGGCGGACATGGGAAGTCTCTTGTGCGAGCTGCACGAGCTGGGAGCGATCGAGTGCGCGAGCAGAATCCGGAACTGCGTCGGCCATCGCGCCCGTAGCAGCGCGGTTGACGATCGATTCGTTGGGGAGGTTATTCGAACGAAGATAACCGACTATAGAGGCCCCGACAACGACTCGTCATTCTGCGAGAGCATCTTTGCTTTTGGTGGTGCCCTTTTGTCGGGGAATTGAGCAACCATTTCGTTGATGCCGCAAGCCAGTTGTGCCTGCCACCGGCACCAGCAAGGCCATGGGCACAAAAAAATCCGCAGACCAAAATAGCCTGCGGATGGAAAGCTCAATTTAGAGGTGTCGCGACTTGACTAGGGAGCGATCACGGTTCCGACATTGACGTTGAAACCATCGTCGTCGTCAGCCAGGGCTGCTATGCCAACGGCCAGACCCGCGGCACCGACCAGTCCGCCCAAGCCACCGGCACCGCCACCGTATCCGCCGCCACCGCCGAATCCGCCATAGCCACCGCCGTAGAATCCTCCACCGCCGACCAGGCCACCGCCGAGAGGATCGGGTACTCCGCAGCCACAGGGTTCTACACCACAGCCGCACGAGTCAACGATCTCTTCAATGATTACCTCTCCGCACGTGGAGCAAGCGCTCACTTCAGGTTGCTGGATCAATTCGCACGATAAGCAATCGGAGACCATGCCGACTTGAGTCGAGACCAAACGAGGTGCTGCCGAATGCGCGGCCACCGGTTCGCTCGGATTAACAGCCTCGAAGGCCAGTACGGCGAATCCGTCGTCGCCGGAGACGAACAAGTCGTAAACGCCAGGTTCCAAGTCCTCAACGACGTAGTAACCGTCTTTGCCAACAGCCGCCTTCCGAACCACTTCGCCTTCGCGAACGATTTGCGCCACAGTGCCTGTCAGATCTTGTTCTGGGAAGGTCCAACCGGGTCGCGACACGCGGCCCACCAGGTCACCATCACGCAGAACGACTTGCGGCGAGTTGTTGAACTTACGTTCTCCGGCCAGCGGATCTTCGCTATGAACGCGGTAGTAGACGTCTTGGGCAGCGTTCCAATCTGCGGGGACCGCATCGGCAGCGATCAGCTCGGTCGCTCGTGCGGCAGGAATAATGCAAGCCAGTACTTCCAGATCGGAAGCCAAATGTTCCGAACCCTTGGGCAGCACGTGCAATGCGTAGGCGGCAAACGTCAGGTCACCGCGACTTTGCAGCGCGTAAGTGCCCGGCTCCAATCCTTCGATGGTGAACTTGCCACCCACATCACTGACGGTTTCGAACAGTGCCTTGCCGTCTTTGGAAACGACGATCTTGGCGCCCACGCGAGCTTCCTTTTCGCCCTTCGAAGACAACGTCATCAGCGTGCCCTCGATAACGCCCTTGTCATTCAAGCGGACCCACTCTCGCTGATGCAGCAGATTGATCAGCTCCGGCGATTTCGAAGCGGCAGAGCCCTCCAAAACCGAAGGCACGACGGCCTCTTGAGCGTGGAGCGAAGCGGCACTAGCCACAACCACGCTAAGAAGAGCGGAAGAAACGAAACGTCGAAGCATCACGGGCCCCTGAATCAAAGGTGAAACTCGAAATTGGCAATCTGGGTAATATACGCCGACAAGTCGAGTATATTTGCTCGTCAGACAGGTGTCAACGAATCCGCGTGGCTTTATTGCTTAGGCTGCCTACGCTGGAAAATCTCGCTGACGTTGCCGCCACTAACAGGCGAACCGACATCCCCTCGAGCTGGGAAGTCTTGACCGCGAATCCGATCCCCCAATGGGATGGTGCGGTCCGAGCCCTCGGTCTTCAGATAACCCATCAATTTGTCCAGTGAAATCTGAATAATGCCCTGCTCGCGCGCCTCGGCAACGAATTTGGCGTACAGCTCAGCCTTGGCCTTCTGACGGGCCAGCACTTCGGGGCTGGCATTGGCGGGTGCACTCAGATCCGTGCCCAACACCAGGAAAGAAGTATTAGGGGTCATGCCGTCGCCACTGCGATTCCCCTTGGAGTCCATTTCCTCGTCGATCTTGCCGCCGCTCAAGCGGATCAGCTCGCGGACCTGATCTGCGTCATCTCGACCGTCACCGTTGACATCCAACGTCCCCACCAGGGCAAAGCCAACCGTGCGGCCGGGTCGCCAAGCCGGCGAGTAGACCTTGTCACTCGTAACGATTGGGTTGCGGTAGTCGGAGCTCGTCACACGAGCTCGACACAGGTGCTCGGCCACCACGGCGGTAACCACCAGCTTGGCCTTGGGTTCGGCTTCGCTGATGTTGATCGCCGACTCATCGATGACTGAAAAGGGTACTCCGGTACGCAGTCCGTCATCCTTGCCCAGATTGATCCACACTTCTCTGCCACCGTCAGCCACCTTGACGACATCGCCCTGCGGCGCGGCAAAGTCCGGATTGCGGAATTGGTTGATGATATCCATCTGGACGCGAATGGTCTCCGCCTGATCGGTGGACAACTTCGTCAGCCGTTGGACCTCGCCATTGAGACTCGCCAGCTGGCGGTCGACAACCACTTTGTAGTCATCAAATTTCTTGAGAGCCGCCTCCTTTTCTTTGTTCAGGCGAGAAATCTCCGTGGCGTGCGCCTGCCGCGCGGCGGCCAAGTCCGTCTCGGCTTTCTGCTGATTGGCTTCCGCGTCTTTGCGGGCAGCGGTTTCGCGTTGCACGGTCGCCGTCAACTCAGCCTCGAAGGCCTTAATGCGTTTCTGGGCTCCATCGATTTGCTCGTTCCTCAGACGAATCGTATCCAACAGGAACTTGGGCAGCTTGAGCAGGTTCTTTTCGTTGGCCGGCTGATTGGGCGGAAACAACTTCATCTGCTCCGCGAAGTCCTTTTCCACGTCGGCCAGTTTCTCATCGGTGGCGAACTTGGAGGCCATTTCGGCCAAGTCGGCGTCGGTGTTGTTGCCGTAGCCCAACATTGACTTCAACCGATCCACCCGTTGTTCGCTGACCTGAAACTGCGACTGGGCATCACTCAAACTGGATGCCTGGCTTTCATACCGGGTGCTCAGATCACTGTAGCTCCGCCACAAAAAGAACATTCCCAACAGCAAACCCACCGAAAGAAACGCCATCGTGATGACGTACGCTTGCCACGCAAAAAGATTCCTGTCACGAACGGCCATGTGCGGGATCCGAGAAAAGAGTTCGAACGATGCGAAGAATGGGAGGCTGCCGCCGATTTCGCTGGGTTACGGAGGCCCATCAGGTTCAGACCAGACGCTTCAGTCTATTTAAGACCGCTCAGACCGTCAAACTTTTACTACTCGCCGCGGAACACCCTCGGGCCGGCTAAGCTCACCGGCCCACATAGTCCTCACAATCGTTGTTATCCGCTGAAATAGGCGGACGCACGCCTTCGCAGTTCCATTACGTCGGTAGGCGCAGCACCGGTGGAAAAACTGTCATTTCGGCGCTCACGGTTCAAGGCCAGATTGGGGACGGTGCCGGAGCCGCTGCGCGGCGTGAGCGCACCGCTTGCACCAGCTGAATGGCCCAGATCCCAACGACCAGCAGAGCGCAGGCCCACCCTAATGGGTAGCCAAACTGCTGCACGAGCCCAGGACGTGCATCGGCGATGGGCTGGGCGATGAGCCCGCCGGTCTCGTAGCGATCAAGCGATTGCAGCACGCGGCCGGCCCCATCGATTTCGGCACTCAGGCCCGAATTGGCCGCCACGAGCAACGGCCGCCGGTTTTCAACGGCGCAGAAAATCGAGCAGGCCAAGTGATGATCCAAGATGGACGAACCATGGAACCAGCTGTCGTTCGTCAAATTAATCAACACATCAGGATCCGCGCCAGCAGCGCCCAACTCGCGGACCTGCCACGACAATAGACGCGGCATCATACTTTCGAAGCAGATGCTGGGGCTTAGACGGACTTCATTGACGGTCATGAGAACCGGCTGCCGACCTGCGTCGATACCTTGGAAACCGAGCAACGACTCGATCCAGCCGAAGATGAGGCGCAGCGGAATGTACTCGCCAAACATCACTCGATGCATCTTATAGTATCGACCCACCATGCGACCCCGAGTGTCCAGCATGAGCGCCGCGTTGTATCTCCGCAGCCGATCGGCGTGGATCTCCAAGGCATCGGAGCCGAGCAGCAGCGCCGGCGCCAACTCAGCGTCGGTCGCTGGCTGGGCCAAGCTAGTCTGCGTCGTGGCGGTCGTTCCTCTGGCTGCGCCACGAACCATACTGATCTTGGCGTCAAACTCCAGCTGCGAGTCCTCCATCCAACGCTGGAGTCGCTGGGGGTCCACATCCTCGCCACTCAAGTCGGGCGGCAACTGATCGGGCCGATCGGGCTTTAACCAAGGCCACAGCGCGGTGAACGTTGATTCCGGCCACACAACCAGATCGACTGGATCAACTCGGCTGGTCGACGCGCGCGTTAGCGCCAGATAGCGTGTCCATGCCTGCTTTAATCCCAGTTCGTCTGTGTCAAATACCGTGGGTGTATTCTCTTGGACCAGCAAGACTCGCAACAGGCGAGGACGGCTGGCCGCCAGGCGATCACTTTCGCGCAAGCGCCACATCCCGTAACCCAACATTAGCCCCAGCACGCCGATCAGCACCACCAACGGCCGTACGATGGTCTGTAATCGAAAGCCACCCAGACAGGATCGGATCAACTGGTAACACGCGGCCGACCAGCACAGCATCAAGAAGCTGACACCGTAGCTGCCCAATTGATCCGCCAGCTGAATCAGTACGGGATAGTGCGCCTGAGTGTGCGCAAGTTGATTCGCCGCGTAGCCGGTGATGATGTAGCTGCGCAACACCTCCATGGCCACCCAGGATATGGGAGCCGCCCACTCCAGCGGCACTCGCTGTGCGCGCAACCAGCGCGCCGCGCCGACAAATAAAGGTGTGTAGACAGCCAAGTACAGCGAAAGGACGATCCAACCCGCGTACAGCGGCGGAAACGCGAGACGAATTCCCTGCAAGCTGGGAAGCCAAAATACGCAGCCCGATACCCACAACCAAACGTAATCGCGACGATTCAGATCGCTTGCGCGTTCAATGACGTGCAACCACCCCAAGGGCGCCAACCAGGCCAGCAACCCCCAGCCCAGCGCGGCCCAGCTCATTGGAGCGGCCGCGGCCCAGAGCGCAAGTCCGCTGAGGATCGCCGGCCAGCCACTGCGTGACCAAGTGCCGCGCCAGGAAGCCGAACTCGACTCTGCAGATGCAACTGCGGTCGTGCCAGCCGCCACCCGCCGCGCTGCGGACGTCGCTGCTTTCCGATTGCCCATCGTCATCCTTGTGGGTGCGGTTACATTGGCCGGCTAAGAGCACAGAGCACGCTAAATCAGATCTGCCCACCGCCCAAGGCGCAGTCGCCAACTCGTGTGCGGGAAGTGCCAGCTCGTGTGGGAGAAGTGTAGGCGGAATTGCAGGCGAACAACATGCCAGATCCCTGACGACAGGCATGCCAAAACACGGACCGACGATGTCGAAGCGAGGCCAACGAGGGACGGCAGCTGAGATCGACGCCGTGGAGACAAGTACCAACCAGCTTTGGAGACCGAGAGACCGTCAGCGATTAAGCGAGCAGATCGTGAACAACGCGTCCATGCACGTCGGTCAGCCGGTAATCCCGGCCTGCCCAGCGGTAGGTGAACCGCTCGTGGTCGAAGCCCAACAAATGCAATAACGTGGCATGCAAATCGTGCACGTGCATCCGATCTTCGATCGCCTTGAATCCAAACTCGTCCGTGGCGCCGTGCACTGTCCCGCCGCGAACACCTCCGCCGGCCAACCACATCGTAAAGCCCCAGTGGTTGTGATCTCGACCGTTGATCTTCCCCTGGTTGCTGCCCTTCTTGGGCAATTCAACGGTGGGCGTTCGACCAAACTCTCCTCCCCAGATCACCAGCGTGTCTTCCAACATGCCGCGTTGCTTGAGATCCGTCAGCAAGGCTCCGATACCTTGATCGCACTCGCCCGCCAATTGTCGATGCCGGGGCTCCAAATCATCATGACTGTCCCAAGGCTGACCCTTCCCATGCCAAACTTGAACGTAGCGTACGCCGTGTTCCAACAGCCGTCGGGCCATCAGCAACTGCCGCGCCTGAACTCCGGGCCCGTAGGCATCCAACACGTATTGAGGTTCGCAAGAAACGTCAAATACGTCCATGGCCGTGGATTGCATTCGGTAGGCCAACTCGAACGACTGAATGCGCGATTCCAGTTGCGGATCCTGGTCTCGAGCTGCTTGATGCTGTCGGTTCAATCGCTGAATCAGATCCAACTGCCGGCGCTGTTCGGTCGTAGACATCCGCTGGTTTTGAACGTATTCGATCAGTTTTTCGACTTGCACGTGTTTTGTGTCGACATAGGTCCCCTGGAAAATCCCGGGCAGGAATCCGGCCTGCCAATTCTGAGACTCCTGGATGGGATACCCGCCGGGACACATGGCCACGAAGGCCGGTAGGTTTTGGTTCTCGGTCCCTAGCCCATACGTTAGCCACGCGCCCATACTGGGTCGGACCTGACGGGCTTCGCCGGTGTTCATCAATAGCAATGACGGCTCGTGATTGGGCACGTCGGCGTGCATGGATCGAATGACGCACAATTCGTCGGCGTGCTGAGCTGTATGCGGAAACAGCTCGCTAATCTCCATGCCGCTCTCGCCATAGCGCCGGAAGCGAAACGGAGATGGATATAGGGCTCCTGTTTTGCGCTCAGTTTTGGGAGTCTGTCCGGGCATGGGCTGACCCGCGTAGCGCTCCAGTGCCGGCTTTGGATCAAACGTGTCGACGTGACTGGGGCCACCGTTGGCGAAGATGTGAATGACGCGTTTGGCTCGCGCCGCAAAGTGCGGCGCACGCGGCAATAGTGGATTCACGCCCGCCCGACGTTGGTGCCCAGAATCGCGCTCCGCGGCTTGCACCTGGCCAGTTTGGACCAGCAGATCTTGCAGCGCCAAAGCTCCGATGCCCAAACCGCAGCGAGACAACATGTCGCGTCGATTGACCATAACTGATCGCCCACTTTCTCTCACTTGGTCCACATTGGCAATGATCGAGCTTTCGCTCAATCGACGAAAGCCAATTCGTTGGATGCCAACAATGCCTGTGTCAGTTGAGCCCACACGTCCCATGACTGGCGGGGACGCTTAGGAAATCCAGCAGCTGAATCAAAGACTTCACCAGCCGGCCGCACGTATCGAACTTGGACCTTCCACTCGAATGAGTCGTGGCTCGGATGTGTATGACAATCCGCCACCCAATCGATAATATCACCTTCCTGCACCGGAATGGACTTGATATGAGTGTTCGTCTGACCGTGATGAACATTCCACCGCCGCAGGACTTCGCCGCGAACTACAATCGCACCCCGCACTCCATCGCCTTGCTCGGCCGGATGCTTCAGCACCCCGCGCAAGACTACTTGCCCAGCCTTCGGAGCCGTCCAACGCCGCACGACGGCATGGTCCAGATCGTTACCTGGATGACCACCTTCAGCCGTCAGAAAGCACCAGCCCAGTTCCGGGTCCGGCAATTTTGCACCACCGCGCCAGCTGGAGTCCACCCATTTCGGCAGTGCCTGAAACGGGCCGATACCCGACTGACTCTCGTCGATGGCCGCATAACCGACTTGCCACAGCGGTGGCGTCGGTGGGTGAGCGTGACGGCCGGCCCGCAGTCGTGCAGCAGTCGTCTGTTGCACAAAGTCGTCGAACCAGGCGCGTTCCTGCGGAGTAGGCAACCTGGCCAGTACCGATGTAAATAATCGATCAATGGCCGAGTGTGTACCGGATCTGGCGGCCTCATCACGCAACCGGGCAGCCAGCAGATCGGCTTGGGATGCCACAAATTCGCTGTTGAGCATGAACAGTCCCTGTTGGGGAACGCTGGTTTGCGGGCGTCCAGGGCTGTGCGTGTCTGGACTGGCTACATCGAACGTACGAAACAAGCTGGGCAGATTCTGTCGATCGATGTAGGCATAAACCGTCCGGCGCCCGGGAAAAGGACTGACATCAATTTTTTCGGCTGGTCCAAACAACTGGCTGTCAAGCTGCCCGCAAGTCGCCAACAACGTGTCACGCAACGCTTCAAAGTCCAAGCGGCGACGGTTCATCCGCCAGTAATAGGCATTGACGGGATCGATGGCCGCGGCAGCAGGCCGATCCCGACTGTCTTGCGCATAACACTCCGTCAACACAATTTTCCGCACCAGAGATTTCAGGCTCCAATCGTGATGCATCAACTCGATCGCTAATTGATCCAACAACGGCTGCTGAACTGGTGCTGGGCAGCGAGTTCCAAAATCACTGGGACTGTCCACCAACGACTGTCCAGTCAGTCGCATCCATACGCGATTGGCCATCACGCGAGCCGTCAACGGATTGTCGGTGGCGGCAATCCTTCGAGCCAGGTCAACGCGGCCGCTACCTTCTGAAAACGCGGGTTCGTCCCGCGCCAGGAAACTGACAAACCTACGCTGAACTTTGGGCCCCCTGTTGCCCGGACTGCCCCGCAACAATACATAAGCGTCTTGCAACTGCTCCGCATCTTGCAGCCGGTGCGGCCACGGGTCGCCACCGGGCTCCTTCGAATTCAGGAATACCCCAAACAGCGCGTAGTAGTCTTTTTGAGACAGTGGATCGTATTTGTGGTCGTGGCACCGCGCGCATGCTAGCGTCATGCCCATCAGGCCGCGGCTGACGACATCCAGACGATCGTCAATGATGTCGAATTTATTGTTGAGAAACCGGCGGCCAAGCGTCAAAAACCCCAATGCCGGCAAGTCTTCGGTCGTGTCGCTGGCCACCACATCAGCGGCCAACTGCAGCTCGACGAAACGATCGTAGGGTAGATCTTGATTGAACGCTCGAATGAGCCAGTCACGGTACTTGAAGGCCTCTGGGTATTCCCGATCTTCTCTAAAGACATAGCCCTTGTTGTCCGCGTAGCGTGCCACGTCCATCCAGTAGCGGGCCCAGCGTTCGCCGAAACGCGGTGAGGCCAACAAACGATCGACGAGCGCTTGCGTGGCGATCACGTCCTCCCGCGGATCCTGCTCGAAAGTCCGCACCTGGTCAAAGGTGGGCGGCAACCCAGTCAAGTCGTAGTACAAACGTCGGACCAACACCGCGCGACTGGCACGCGGCGAGTAGGCCAGTCCGCGCGATCGCAATTGCGTTAGCAAAATCCGATCCAGGTCGTTCCCTCTCGCGATGTGACGCTTTTGAGTTTCGTCACTCGCCTCGGTTGGCGTGGCAAACGGTTGAGGAGGCTGATAAGCCCAATGAGAATCCGCCAAGCTCAACCGCTGGTCCTCTGTCGCCGCCTGGCGGACCTGCCCGCGAAAACGTTCCGGCACCGGCGCACCGGCTGCTAACCAACGACGCAGTGTGTCGATTTCCGCGTCCTTGAGGCGGCCCTCCGGCGGCATCTGCAGCTGTGGATCATCGTAGGTCACCGCTCGCAATAGCCAACTCCGCTGTGGAGCGTCATCGTCAATTGCCCCGCCGCGAGAACCGCCTCCTCGCATGGCCGCCAGCGAATCCAACATGAGGCCACCACTGGCTTCTCCGGCCTGGTGGGAATGGCACTCGAAACAGCGCTGCCGCAAGAGCGGCAACACCTGCTGCTCAAAAAAACGTCCGTCGACCTTTTCGGCAAGCGGGGCAGCCCGGGCACTGTCCGTGACATCCGGCTGAGCTATGGCCATGCCGGGCACTAGAAACGAGCTCAGCAGCCCGACCAGCAACCAGCAGCCGCTCAGACGATGGGCGCTGGCCCACAGGCAAGATAGGCGCAACGGCACAAACGAGGTTTGGGTAACACAGCCCAACACGGCAAAGTCTTTTGGGTGGGATAATGGAAGGTAGGCGCGGGAATCGCGGTGGGGATCAAACGACCGGCGAAAAAATCGCCCCGTATCAGCCTGAGTCTATCCGCTTGATCAGGGCATGTCACGAGTCACAGCAATCGCTGATCCCAACCAACACAGTATAGCCTACCCGGCTCGGTTGCTTCCATCCGAACCTGGGTGGCAAGTGGAGCCGGCCAATGTCCCGCAACTTGGAGGTCGCGGCAATTGGGATGCCGGCGCGTGGGCACGGTCTCCTTGCTTGGGCGGCAAGGAGACCGCACATTCGCGATTGGCTCAGACGCGGATTATTCTAGCGCGAGTCGCAGGCACCC
>JANQOL010000405.1 GCA_028289675.1 Pirellulaceae bacterium | reverse complement strand
CTTCCTCGCAAAAGAGCTGCACAATAGCTTGCGCTCGGGCACGTAGCAGATCGGCGGGAATCCAGTTCTGCGCGGATCGGCAAGCGATTTCTCGGCCATCAATGACCAGCGGCTCACTACCCGGCCACTGGGGCGACTCCACGGCGGAATCCGGCCCGACAGCTCGCAGCGAACTCGCGGCGTTTAATGTCACCACAGCATCGATTTTGTAAGGCACCGAATGCATCGGCAGCTCGCGTGCGGATGGCTTTTGCGCAAGTCGAGGCTGTGCTGGTGGATGTTCTTCAAGCGTGTCTAGCGATGGTGGCTCCGAACCCGATTGCACCTTCACGCGACTCGAAGCAGTTACCACGGCCGGCGTCTTTGCGGCGGACGCCGGTTGTTGTCCATCCGTTTGCGGGCGCCGAAATGGGTTGCTCAAGCTGACGCGACTTAGTGCGTGACTCAGTTGCCGCCACCGTGATTCCGTGGGCGCCTCCTGAGCGGTCACGCTGGTTGGCAATAGCAGCAAAATGGCCAACCATTGGCCAGTCCAGGCTAGCAGCCGAACGCCGAACCGGCGGCGATGGCTAGGATCACGGTTAAACCGTGGTCGATGTGAGCCCAGAACACTGGACATGACGGCTGCTCCGGCGGACGCGGATGCGCGCTCTGTAACGAAAGAACGCAACTAGCCGGTTTGATCGAAATAATGCGTTGTGACTCTGCAGACTTCAACTCCCGTTCCCAGTTGATCCTGTCGGGGAAAATGCGCCTGTCAGGAGAATTGGGAAACACGGGACAACTTTACACAGCAGGCGTACCGTAGCTTGTTCCGTGCCTTGACCCGGCATCTACTGGCGCAGTTCTACTTTTGATGTGGCCAGTTTTCGACGGAATGAGCAACCACTGTGTTGATGACGCAGGCCATATGTCCGTGCGACTCGCGCCGGTTAAACGCGTGTAGAAACAAAAAAAGCTCCCGGATTGTGAACGAGTCCCAGGGGGGCGGAGGACTACGAGCTACGGATCCGGGAGCAGTTTTTTGATGTTCTTGAAATACAGCAACCGTTTGGTCGCTTGCAAGATCGTTTTTCAGATTAGCACCGTCAGGCTTGTGACCTGAAGATCACCTGAACACGTCTCACCATTGGGTCGAACATTAGGAACTGCCGCCGACCCGGGTCAAGAGCAATTGTACAGATTGGCCACGACGGCCAACCAGCAACTGTCGACTAGGCACTTCGTTGATCGAAATGCCGGCAGCCGCATCGGGCCAAATCATCGACCAACAGCGTCGCCGGAGGTCTGAGGAAGGCTCCTCAATGGAGCACCAAGCACGCGGGTTCTATACGTCGTGGAAGTGGCAACCTTGTCCATCGTGGATGACCACTTGCGTCTCGGTTGCGTCCTGGGCTTCGTCCAGGGCGGCCTCCAAGCGGTCGAGAAACTGCGAGCTTTCCTCATTCGCAGTAGCCGCCGCCACTGAGATTGCTAGCCTTTCTGGACAATCTTCCGCGGTCCAACTGTCTCGGCATTCGGCCAAACTCGATTGAATCTGGGCCGCGCGATCTAGGGCTGCGTCTTGCGAACAGCCGGGCATGAAGATGCACAACGTGTGGCGGCGGAATAGACACACCACGTCGATCCCACGCAAGTTGAGTTGAACCAAGGCAATGACAGCATCCCAGCTTTCTTGGCTATCTTTTTCGTCCTCTCCGGCCAGACCAATGGCTTCCACCATGATCGCCGACGTGGGCAATTCAGCGCGACGCAGTTGGTCGAGGTAGGGTTCCAAACGACCCAGGAACGAATTCAGGTCCAGGATCTCGGCGCGCTCGTCGCTGGCATCCTCGTCCACAGCGTCTTCTTCTTCGGCGGTTCGTTTGGCCGTCTCATTTGCGGGATCGGCTTGATCACTCGGATTTTCTTCGGTGGGTGCTGTCGACTCGTCGTGGTCAACTTGGGAGTCGTCAGTCGTGTCCACGCCGGCTACACCGGTGGGCGCGGAGCGCTGCAACCTAGCCGCGCCAATAGCGCTAGGCAGCGGCTTGCCATCCACGTCTGGGAGCAGAGTCCACGTACCGTCATTCAACCAATGGCCACAATCCCGACCGGCCTTCTTGGACTGATACAAGCCTTCGTCGGCCCGCTCGTAAGCCGCTTGAATCTCGTCTTCGGGCAACAACATACACACGCCGGCACTGGCGGTAATCTTGAGTTGCAAGTCTTCGTACGAAATGATCTGTTCGCTGACATAGCGGCGAATGGCGGCCGCTTTTTCAGCCAAGGCCGTCGGCGAACTGGCGTTGAGAACGACGGCAAACTCTTCTCCACCAAATCGAGCCGCATAGCATTCTTGACCACAGCACTTGGTGATCGACCTTGCAAAGCTAGCTAACACCGCATCACCAGTGGTGTGCCCAAAGCTATCATTGAAGTTCTTGAAGTGATCGATGTCCATCAGCAGCAGCCCCAAGAGTTCATCCTCAGTGGCGGTGCTCAGACAGTTGCTGAGGAATTCATCCAAGGCCCGACGATTTGCGAGTCCGGTGAGTGCATCGGTTCTGGCCTGCTGCGACGCTTGTTCGATCAACTGAGACTGCTGAGCGATCCGCTGTTGGGCGTGGTCCAGTTGCGTCTGCATGTCGGCGTTGGCCTGAATAATCTCATCAATAGCGGTGATTAGATGCTCTGAATCAGCGTCATCCGGCTCGCCGATTTGATCGCTAAAGTCGCCCATCTTTTGGCTGTGAGCGCTGACGTTGGCGGCCACACGGTGAGAAATCATCTGCAACTGATCCGCAATGCCCTTGATGCGTTCAGAATCTTCGCCGTCGGCCACCGCTTGGAAGCGCGCACGATCCCCCTGATAGTGCATGATGGATGCGACAATGGCGACGCCCGCAACAACGCCCGCCAGCGTGCAGAGAATTTCGATCATCAAACTGGTTCCTGTCGGCTGCCTGAACCCGCCGGGCAGATCCCTAGGTTCAGGTACTGCAACCTACGTCAGAAAAACGAGCCGGTCAAAATCTGCTATCAGACCCCGAGCGCAAACTACCGGTTGTAGCGATTGCGCGGTTTGTTATTGACTATCCCGCCGGCATGGAGATACTGGAGGTTGCGAGTAGGCACACACTTCTATTGTGAGCCGTCATCAAGACTTACAGCACGGATTCGCTCACGAGCACACCTTCCCACCGGATGGGCCGATTCCATGATCGATTCTGGATTTCGCGACGTTACCGGTCGTATTCGACACTTGCTGTCCGAAAGCCCCATTGCCGATGTGCGACGCATTCGCGTTGAGCAAGAGGGGGATTGCGTGATGTTGCATGGGCGGGTGCGAACGTTCTATGCCAAGCAAATGGCCCAGGAAACGATCAAACGAGCTGCCGGAGAGTTCCAAATCGTGAACTCGGTCAACGTCGAATAACACGGCCCTATCTGGCTGCCACAAGCGTACGTACGACGCAGAAGCAGCCAAGCGAACACCCTATGGGGCACCGGTTTCAAGCTCGTCGGGGACCTTCAGAGCATCCAGCTTTTGCTCCAACTCGTCCTGGCCCCGCTCGATATGCAACTCGATTTGCACGGCTAGCAACGTGCAACCACCCAGGTCGGCGATTTGCAACTTGACCCAGTCTTTCATGGTGCACAGCACAATTTGCGCGGCGGGTTGTCTTTGACACCAGCCGCGCAGGTCCTGGATGTCTTCGGCCGTGTAGGCGTGATGATCAGGCCACACACGTTGTTCGAGGATGTTGGCACCCAGTTCCCGCACGACCGCCCAAAACGACTGGGGATTCCCAATGCCGCAAAACGCCAGCACAGACTTGCCGCGCAGCTGCCCGAGATCTTGCTGGTGGAACGGAAAACCGACTAGTCCTGTCGGCCGGTGGCTGGCCTCAACCGTAAGCGCTTGCGGAGCACTGCGATTGACGGTTTGACGGAGCGCAGCCAACTCGTCTTGACGCGCCTGATCGACCCGCGTCAACACAATTACATGCGCTCGAGACAGACTGGTCATGGGCTCCCTGAGTAGACCAGCCGGTAGCAGCCGCCTCGACGCGGGAGGATCGGATGCGTCGATGAGCACCAGGTCCAGATCTCGGGCCAGTCGACGGTGCTGAAAACCATCGTCCAGCACCAGCACTTGCATATCCAACTCTTCGTCCGCTAGCGTTGCTGAGGCAATCCGGTCCCAGTGCTGCAAATGAGGTACGTCGGGAAGCAACAACGCCATCTCCGACGCTTCATCGTTTTGCCCTGCTGCGAGTTGTCCGTAGCCACGGCTGAGAATGGCCACCCGCTGCTGACGCTGACGCAGACGGCGAGCCAGCCAAGTCACCACGGGGCTCTTACCTGTCCCGCCCACGGACAGGTTGCCTACCGAGATGACAGGCAAACGACTCCGATGAGTCGCGCACCAACCGAGATCGTAGGCGCGGTTTCGCATCCACATCGCGGCCCCGTAAGGCCAACTAACCAGCCACAGCAGCGCTCGCGCGAAGCGCACCGCAATGCCGGGGTCTCGACGGGTCAGCAGTTCGCGAAAGTTGCTCACAGGCGCTTCGATCCATGAAAACCTCGGTTCTCCGGGGAACCAAGTTGCCACCGCGGGCGACCACGGCTGTTCTCGGCGATTCAGGCCGGGTTTTAGTATGGTCTCTAAATGCTTGTCAAGCGTTCGCAGCCTTCTTCGCAACCCGGCTCAGGCGGCTAGAATCTTAGCTCAACTCGCCGACTGACCCTTTCCACCACTCGCACACCTCGTTACTTTTCGCGCGAACTCCCAAGGACTCCCATGGCCGACCCAGCCCCAAGAATTACCTATACCGAAACCGATGAGGCTCCCGCGCTGGCCACGGCTTCGTGGCTGCCCATCGTGCGGGCTTTCGCCAGCCGCGCGGGCATTGACATCGAAACGCGCGACATTTCGCTGGCCGGCCGTATTTTGGGGAATTTTCCGGAGTCCACACCGGATGTCATTTCCGACGCGTTGTCGGAATTGGGCGCGCTGGCCAAAACCGACGCGGCGAACATTATCAAGCTGCCTAATATAAGCGCATCGATTCCACAGCTGAACGAAGCCATCGCCGAGTTGCGCCAGCAAGGTTTTCGCTTGCCCAATTTTCCCGACGAGCCAAAGACCCCCGAAGAACAAGAGACTCGAAAGCGCTATGCCAAAGTACTGGGAAGTGCTGTGAACCCGGTGTTGCGCGAGGGCAATTCTGATCGGCGTGTGGCCGCTCCGGTGAAGGCCTATGCTCGCAAATTCCCACACAGCATGGGAGCTTGGGACTCCCAGTCAAAGACGCATGTCGCTTCGATGTCCGACGGAGACTTCTTCAGCACCGAACAATCGACCACGATGCCGGCCGCCGACGAATTGTCGATCGAGCTGGAAACTGGCCAAGGCCGGACCGCTCTGCGCGACAAAGTGCCAGTACAAGCCGGCGAAGTCATTGACGCCAGCGTGATGAGCTGCGCCAAGTTGCGGGAGTACGTGGCCAGAGAAATCGCTGATGCACGCGAGCACGATCTGCTGCTATCGCTGCACCTGAAGGCAACCATGATGAAGGTGTCCGACCCGATCATCTTTGGCCACGTCGTTAGTGTCTTCTTCGAAGACCTGCTCACCCAGCACGCCACCGTGCTCGACGATATGGGTTTCGAACCCCGCAACGGCTTGGGAGAACTCGTCGCCAAATTGCAGAACTTGCCCGATGATCAGCGCGTGGCCATCGAAGCCGATCTACAAGCGGTGTACGCTCGGCAACCCAAATTAGCAATGGTCGACTCAGATCATGGCATCACCAATCTACACGTCCCCAGCGATGTCATTATCGATGCCTCGATGCCGGCTGCCATTCGTTCCTCCGGAAAGATGTGGGGCCCCGATGGTCAGCTGCACGACACCAAAGCGCTGATCCCAGATCGCTGTTACGCACCCGTCTACCAAACCACGATCGAATTCTGCCAGCAGCATGGCGCCTTCGATGTGGCGACGATGGGAAATGTGTCCAACGTGGGCTTGATGGCTCAGAAGGCTGAGGAGTACGGCTCGCACGACAAAACGTTCGAAATCCCTGAAGATGGCACCGTACTGGTCTGCAACTCGCAGGGCGAGGTATTGATGAAACATACGGTCGCCGCGGGTGACATTTGGCGGATGTGCCAAACCAAAGACGAGCCGATTCGCGACTGGGTACGTTTAGCCGTCAGCCGCGCTCGAGCAACGCAGGCCGCGACGATCTTTTGGTTGAACCCCGACCGGCCGCATGACCAGCAACTGACGACCAAAGTCAACGAATATCTGGCTGAGCACGATCACGCGGGTTTGGACATTCGCATCATGTCTCCCGTCGAGGCAACACGGCTGACCTGCCAGCGGGCGAGGGATGGTTTGGACACCGTTTCTGTAACCGGCAATGTACTGCGCGACTATCTAACCGATCTGTTTCCTATTTTGGAACTGGGCACCAGCGCCAAGATGCTCTCGATCGTGCCACTGTTGGCCGGAGGAGGTTTGTTTGAAACCGGAGCCGGCGGCTCGGCTCCCAAGCACGTTCAACAGTTCGTGCAGGAAGGTCATCTACGTTGGGATTCGCTGGGCGAATTCTTGGCCTTGGCGGTTTCCTTGGAACACTTGGCCGAAAAGACAAACAATCCATCCGCTCAAGTCTTGGCCGACACGTTGACCACCGCCACTGGGCGATTTCTCGACGAAAACAAGTCACCGTCCCGTAAGGTCGGCGAGTTGGACACGCGCGGCAGCCACTTCTACCTGGCATTCTATTGGGCCGAAGCGTTGGCCGCGCAAAGCCAGGCCCCAGATCTGCAAGCATTCTTCCAGCCCTTCGCTAAGCAATTGGCAGAACAAGAATCCACCATCGCCCAGCAGCTGCTCGACGCTCAGGGGCAATCTGTTGACATAGGCGGCTACTACTACCCCGATGCCAACAAAGTTCAAACCGCCATGCGCCCAAGTCCGGTATTGAACGATATCTTGGACCAAATTGCCGCCAGATGATCCTGGTGCGGCGCGGACATTCAACCGTTCGCATGCAGTTCACGACGAAATGCAGGCCATCCATTTGCAGGTGATCTGCTCGCAGGTGGTGGGCGCGTGGAGCAGCTGCCCTACCGGCATCACAACATCGGGCCAACGAGCCAAGGTACAAACTCCTCGTCTCCGATACCCAAGCGTTCGCTGCATGTTGGCTCGCCACTGGCGGTGGCCAGCAAACGATCGAACAACTCACCGCCAACTTCCTGGACACTGCGCCCCTCAACGACTTGTCCGGCGTTGAAGTCCATGTCGTCCGGCAGACGCTTATAAAGTCGAGAATTGGAGGCAATCTTGAAACTAGGGACGGGCTTGAATCCAAAACAGCTGCCTCGTCCGGTCGTGAAGGCGATCAAGTTAGCGCCCGAGGCCACCATGCCAGTGACGCTGGCTGGATCGAAGCCCGGGCTATCCATGACCACAAATCCTTGTTGGTCGATGGGTTCGGCGTATTCAAAAACACCTTCCAACGGGCTGCTACCTCCCTTGGCGACGGCCCCCAGCGATTTCTCCGTAATGGTTGTCAGCCCGCCTGCCTTATTGCCCACCGAAGGATTGTTGTCCAGTTCCTCGCCGTAGTTGCCGCAGTACCACTTCCACCACTCGATCCGCTCCAGCAATTTCTCGGCGACTTGCCGCGTCCGGGACCGACGGGTCAGCAGATGTTCGGCTCCAAAGATCTCTGATGTTTCGGACAAGATCGCTGTTCCACCGCAGGCCACCAAATGGTCCGCGGCAACTCCCAGAGCAGGATTTGCCGTGATGCCAGAGTAACCGTCCGATCCACCACATTCGGTACCCAGGCAGAGCTTCGAAGCGGGCACCTCGGTGCGTCTAGCGGCATTGACTTGAGGCAACATGTCCGCCACGATCTGAACACCACGTTGCACGGTGAGTTGAGTACCACCGGAGTTTTGAATCGAAAGCACGGGCACGGGCGTATCAGTGATGG
>JANQOL010000397.1 GCA_028289675.1 Pirellulaceae bacterium | reverse complement strand
GGCGCGACCAGGTGCGTAAAGATTTGTCCGGAGAGTTGGACGATCCGGTCGCTCCCGAAGGTCGGCAACAGCGCCAGTCGCGCTACCAAGCGGCAAATCAACGTGTCTTGATAACGAAGACCTTGTCTTGCCAGCCAGGGGAATTCGAAGTCCAGTTGGCTGTACCACAAACGCTCGCGCGGGGTCGCTACTGTGTCCGCGGGTTTCTACAAGCCGATGAGGCCTGGGAAGTCGGCTATGCTGAAACGGCGGTTCGACCTGCCCGCCGATCGGCAACTCCGGACGACCAGGGCATTCCAACCAAGCCGTAATCTCTTGATGTTCAGCGGCTACCAGGCCCTAGAAAAATGGGCTTCATTCGACCGAACGATTCCGGTGACAGCCAAGCGGTATTTGGTTTACCATAACTAGTCCGCACTAGTTTTTCGCTGTATGAGCACCACCCACCATGTTTCGCGTTCCCTTTTTCTTTGCGCCCGCCGTGTCGCTGACCTGGGCACTACTGTCGCTGCCCTGCGTCGCCGATGACGTCGATTTTGCCAGGGACGTTCAAACGACCCTCGCCCGGCGCTGCTATGCCTGCCACGGTCCAGACCAGCAGGAAGGTAGCCTCCGCTTCGATCAGCGATCGACCTTGCTGTCCGAAGCCGACAGTGGTGTGGCGGCGATCGTCCCCGGGCACGCGGACCAGAGTGAACTGATTCGCCGCATTCGTACAGACGACGAAGGTGAGCGGATGCCGCCAGAAGGCAAGCCTCTGACCGAAGAAGAAATCCGGCACCTCTCAAAGTGGATCGATGACGGCGCGGCCTTTCAACGTCACTGGGCGTTTCAACCCGTCCGAGCAACGACTATTCCTGAGGTGGCCGACAAGCGGTGGTGTCGCACTGCAGTGGATCGGTTTGTATTGCACCGTCTGGAAGCGGAGAACCTGCAGCCCGTTTCCGAAGCACCGACGGCTCAATTGATTCGCCGCGTGTACTTGGATGTGGTCGGTCTTCCTCCGAGCCCCGAAACCGTTCAACAATGGCTGGACGACTGGAACGACGACAGCTACCAACTGCTGATCGACCGGCTGCTAGCCAATCCGGCCTTGGGAGATAAATGGGCTCGGGCCTGGTTGGACGTCGTCCGCTATGCTGAAACCAACAGCTACGAACGCGATGGTCTCAAGCCCAATGCCTGGAAGTATCGCGACTACGTTATTCGCTCGTTCAATACAGACAAACCTTACAACCAGTTTGTGCGTGAGCAAATCGCCGGTGACGAGCTCGATGAGGTCACGACCGATTCGCTGACCGCCACAGGGTACTATCGGCTAGGACTGTGGGACGACGAACCGGCAGATCCCAAGCAGGCTGAGTTCGATGGTCTTGACGATCTGGTGACCACCACCAGCCAAGGCCTCTTGGGCCTGACGCTGAATTGCGCCCGCTGCCACGATCACAAGATAGACCCACTCACGCAACAAGACTACTACAGTCTGGTTGCCTTTATGCGTGATGTGACGCCATACGCCCGGCGCAGCGATCTACTGACATTCAACCAGATTGATTTGGATCCAGAGTTGGCGGCCCGCTATGAAAGCTTAAACCGGCGCCGGAAGGAGCTGCAGAAACAGACTCGCAAAATCGAGAAGCTCGGCATTGCCAACATGCCGGCCCCGGACCAACGGGCAACTGAGGGCCCCGAGCGCGGACAAGTGTTGAAAGACAAGCTGCATCAGTACTTACCTCAAGATCAGTTTGTTACTTACACTTCGTTGAAACAAGAACTGTCAGATTTGGACTCCAAGCAGCGCAAATTACCTCCGCGTGAAACGGTGCTGGGGTTGGCTCAATTGCATCCCGACCCCGAGCCAACTCATATCTTGCTGCGCGGCAGCCCGCACAGCCCTGGTGACTTGGTGCAGCCCGCGTTTCCCAAGCTGTTGGGCGGAGGCACGCCCAACTTGCCATCGGAGCAAGCAACGGCACGTTCAACTGGTCGGCGGCGCGTGTTGGCCGACTGGCTGGCGTCGGATGACAACTGGATGACCGCACGAGTCATCGTCAATCGAATATGGCTGCACTATTTTGGGCGAGGCATCGTTCGTTCGCCGAACAACTTTGGGTTGATGGGGGATCCTCCCACTCATCCGTTGCTAATCGACTACTTGGCGAGCGAATTGATTCGCAACGAATGGCAGCTCAAGAGCGTACACCGCATGATTCTGCTGTCCAGCACTTACCGATTGAGCACCCAACGGGATGAGGCTGCGGCCCAACGCGATCCAGCCAATGATCTGTTCTGGCGACAGAACTTGAGACGACTGAGTGCTGAGCAGGTGCGTGATGCGGTGCTGGCAGTTAGCGGACAACTGAACCACGAACGTTACGGCGCGAGTATGTTCCCCCAGTTGTCGGCGGAAGTCCTGGCCAGTCAATCTCGGCCTGGAAGTGGCTGGGGACAGTCCACGGCGGCCGAGCGATCGAAACGCAGCATTTACATTCATGTGAAGCGTTCGCTGCCGGTTCCTTTGCTGTCCGTCTTCGACTTTCCGGATACCGACATCAGTTGCGAAGCTCGATTCTTGACGACGCAACCGGGGCAAGCGCTAACCCTACTCAACAGTGCATGGATGCAGAGACAAGCGGCCTATCTGCTAGAGCGCGTACAACGGGACGCGGGGGACAATCTCCGGCAGCAAGCCGCCCGTTGTCTGGAACTGGTGCTGAGCCGACCGCCGCGTACCGAAGACGTGAAGCAATTGACTGATCTCGTTCACCGCCTGCGGCAACGCCACGGTCTGAGCGAGACGCACGCGCGGCAGGCCATGTGCTTGGTGGCACTGAATCTGAACGAATTCCTTTATCTGGATTAATCATCATGCATCAGCCCTCGCCAACATCGGATCGAGGCCCGGCCCAACGCGGCAGCTTCTGCGGCCGTACTCGCCGCGAGTTCCTGTGGCAGACCGGAGCCGGCTTCGGCGGCGTTGCCCTGACGTCGCTACTATCCCAGGACGGTTTCTTTGGGTCGACGGCGCAGGCGGCACCTAGCGACAATCCGTTGGCTGAAAAACCGCCTCACTTTGCACCGCAAGCGAAGAGTGTCATCTTTTTGTTCATGTATGGCGGTCCCAGCCACATCGATACATTCGAATACAAACCGCGTATGGTGGGCATGGATGGCAAGACCGTCAACGTCAAGACTTTCGGACGCGGCGGACACCGCAATCAAGGTCGCATTGTCGAGCCACGTTGGAAATTCAAGCAATATGGTGAATGCGGCAAGTGGGTCAGCGACCTGTTCCCAAACGTGGGTCAATGTGTGGACGACATCGCCTTCTTGCACTCGATGACGGCTGACTCACCCATTCACGGTTCGGCCATGCTGATGATGAACTCGGGCCGCATTCTCAGCGGTTCACCCGCGCTCGGTTCTTGGGTCAACTACGGGTTGGGAACCGTGAATGAGAATTTGCCTGGATTTGTCGTCATGCTGGACCCCACCGGCGGACCCATTAGCGGCGCAAAGAACTGGTCGAGCGGTTACATGCCAGCTACCTATCAAGGCACGGTGCTGCGAAGCCAAGGCAGTCCCATTTTGAATCTGCAGCCACCGCCGGGTACGAGCCGCGAAGTCCAACGAGAGATGTTGGACACGCTGCACAGCCTCAACCAACAGCACTTGGAAGAGCGGGCGGCCCACGACGCACTGGCAGCGCGGATTGCCAGCTACGAACTAGCTTACAAGATGCAGGAGCACGCGCCAGAGGCCGTGGATTTGGGCACCGAGGACGAAGACACATTGGATTTGTACGGGGTCAACAATCCACAGACACAGGACTTTGGACGCCGGTGCCTGATCGCCCGACGATTGGTGGAGCGGGGCGTACGATGTATTCAGCTGTATAGCGGAGGTGCCCACAATGATGACAACTGGGACGCCCACGGAGACTTGGAGATTAATCACACCAAGCACGCCGGCGCGACGGATCAGCCCGTGGCCGCGCTGTTGAAAGATCTAAAACGTCGTGGACTACTGGAATCCACGCTGGTTGTCTGGGGTGGTGAATTTGGCCGGCAGCCGACGGCCGAGTATGCCAAAGGATCCGGGCGCGACCACAACGCCTACGGCTTTACGATGTGGATGGCCGGAGGCGGCATTCGTGGAGGCGTCAGTCTGGGCACCACAGATGAACTTGGCTCGGCTGCGGTGGAGCAGCCGCTGCACGTCAAACATCTGCATGCCACGATTCTGCAACAATTAGGCTTGGATCCAAACCGTCTGAGTTATTTCTATAGTGGTCTGGATCAAAAGCTTGTTGGAGTGGAACACGTCGATCCCATTCATGAAGTGATCGCCTAGAGCACGGCCGTTTCCACTGCCTCGGTAAGCCCGTTGCAATCTCCAAACTGCTCATCGTCACGTTACGGCGGCGCGAAGGATTCTCTTGGCTGCTCGCTGATTGTGCCGCGTTAGCGAAATGGTTGCCAAGAATTGGCCGTGACTGACGGCCGGAGCAAGGCGTATAATTAGTGAGCTGTCCTCGTTGCTGCTGATCAATCATCGTACCCTCTGTCGGAGACACCCATGGCTGCCCAACTTCCCGGTTCATCGAAAGTCGCCACACCAGCGTCCCGAAACCAACTGATCATGGTGGCCAGCTTGACTGCGGTAATCAGCTGCGCCGCTTTGGCCGCCGGCTTTTGGTGCGGCAGGACCACGACGCCGTCCCAAACACCGCCACCCTGGCCGCTGATGGCCGCCGCTGCCTCATCGAATGAAACCATGGCCGTTGCCTCAGGGCCGATCAGCAACGACGCGGAGGGAGTTTTCTTCCTGGACTTCATCACCGGCGATTTACAATGCTTGGTGTATTACCCACGCGCCGGCGCTTTTGGAGCGCACTACGTGACCAACGTACGCCAGAGCCTGGGTGGAGGTGGCAAGAACTCTCAATACATCATGGTGACCGGCCAAGCAGTGCGCGCAGCTTCGACTGGCGGAGCCCAGCCGGCCAGTTCACTAGTCTACGTCACTGACACCAATAGCGGCGTGTTCGCCGCTTACGCCATCCCATGGGATCGCACCGCTGAGTCTTCCAGCCGAGTCCAAACGGGCAAGATGGTCTACGTAGGCGGTGGCCCGATCCGAAACTTCCAGTTGAACCAAACTGGTCAGGACAAACCGGCAGCCATCGTTGATCCCAACCGCAAGTAAGCGAGCGAATCGCTGCTGCTTGAGATTTCCTCTGATCATCCACACGCACCGACACTTCTGCTATAGTCTTTCATCCTTCTCGAGCAGAAAGGTTGATCGATGGATGCAGGTGTTCTACAACTTCACGTTTTTGAGCACGACACCGCATACGAACCACTGAAACTAGCCGACGGCGAAACGATAGAGCCTCGGCTGACTTCGGACTCCGATGTGCAACAAACCGTGCCGACTTCTCTGATTGTTCCCACGTTTTTCAACCACGCGCAAAAGGCCGGCGCACTTGGTTTGCTACTGGAAGATGTCAGCCGCTGCCAGTCCATCCAGGAAATCGTCTTGGTAGCCGCGGACGGTGACACCCGCGCGCTTGCAAAATATCAGCAGCTCGATCTACCTGTCCCGGTGATCATTACGCAGTGTGAGCCCAACCGGCGTGCGCAGTCGCGCAATGTCGGTGTCCAGGCCGCTTCACACGACATGTTGTTGTTCTTGGACGACGACATGTTGATGCAGGATTGGAAGCTGGCCGACGTGATTCTGTCGGAGATGCTGGAGAACGATTACGAGTGTTCGCTGTTCCCTCGGCGGAACTTTGCCAAGTTCCCATTGCTGTATCGGCCCGACGCTCTGAGAAACATCATCTCCGCTTGGCGTAGCGGCCACCAGGATCTACCTGAAGAGTACTTTCTGGATCCCGTGCGAGACGGTTCACCCTTTAAAACTATGGCTTTTTGCTTCCCGGGTTGCTTCATGATGATCGCCCGTGAAGCCTACGAGCGGATCGGAGGATTCCCTGAGGACTTTGAGGGCTGGGGATTCGAGGATACGGATTTCGCCATGCGCG
>JANQOL010000372.1 GCA_028289675.1 Pirellulaceae bacterium | reverse complement strand
CCGGCTCGCCCCATTTTTCGACAATGTGCATGTTGTCGACCGACTGGCCAGCTTGCAACGTGCTGCGGTAGTGTCGATAACCGCTACGCTGTACGGCGGTGCGGCTGGGCCCCATCGGCCGAGCGGGCAACGCGTACTGGTCGACGCGCTGTCCGGTTACGGGTTCGTGCGTGTAGGTACTTGCCCAAGTCATCCACTCGTCGGCCCCAAAGCAGTGGCTGGCCGGGACGAGGCAGGACAAACAGGCGAACGCGGCAACTTGGCAACTTGTCAGGTAAGCGTGTCTCATAGCTTCCAGAATAGTTGCCGAAGCATGGCTAGAACCCAATCCGCAAAATTCGCCATGCAATCGCAACGGTGGAGACGCGAGTTTTCCGTTTTTGGCGATTATGCCGGGCCACATTCCTGTGAACCTAGTTGATCCCAGGGGCTGGGCGGCGATGATTGTAGGCGGTTGAGCTGCTGTTTGGAGCGTTGGCCATGCGTCCGAGCGACTCACACCAGCTGGACAGCACCACTTTGCGGCCCATAGTAACCCGAAGCGTGAGAGCGTGAGCGAGGAGATGAGTTACGTGACATGCCTCGCTCACGCTTCGGGTTACTATCGAAATCTCCTTATCAATATCAACGAAACACTTGAGGAATGCTGTCACGAGCTGAAGTGGCGGCGTCCAACTCGCCTGCCCCAGAACAGTGGAGGCTGTCGATGAACGAACACAAGATGAACCAGCATGCATAGAAAATTTCTACGATCGAAGATCCACCGGGCCACAGTGACCCAAGCGGATTTGGACTACGAGGGATCTTTGACGTTGCCGCCGCCGCTGATGCGGGCTGCGGATATCTTGCCCAACGAATCGGTACACGTCTGGAACGTGACCCGCGGATCGCGGTTAGAAACCTATGCCATCGAAGGCGATGAGGGCAGTGGGGACATCTGTGCGAATGGGGCCGCAGCCCATTTGATTCGGCCCGGCGACGTGATCATTATCGCCACTTTCGCCTACCAGTTGGATGGCAGCTCCGACCCGGCTCCCGCTCAACCAAAAGTCGTTTTTGTGGACAGCGAAAATCGCATGCTGCACACAGGCCAGGAGATTCCTGGACCGCGACGACGAGGTGTGCCCGTTCGCCCGGCTGATAGTTGTTGTTAACCAACTTGGCAGTGTCTTCGAATTAAATTCGTCTTCGCGATTAAGTCTGCCGATAGAAGCCTACTTTTCCGCAAGTAGCCGCCCAGTAATTATCGAGGTCCGAGCTGCGACTACCGAAGCTTAAGCAGCGCGGCGAGCGGCGTGTTGCAAATCGATATCTCGAAAATAGACCGCTTTGCATCCGTGACTGTGAAAGTCATGGCGCTGGTAGGCTTGTAGGGCGGGCCAGTTTTGCTCGTCAACGCCGACGATCATCATCCGCGCCGCTAACTTGTCGGCCACCTCCAAACTCTTTTCAATGAGCACACTGCCCAGGCCCTTGCCGCGTGCCTCCACCCGCAGGCCCATGTAGGCCAGTTCCACAAGTTCTGGCGAGTGCTGACACAGTAGCATGCAGCCGGCGACGTGATCCGCGTCGCGCAAGATCCACCAGTGGTGCACCGCCGATTGGTAATCTTGTCCGTTGAGGAACCCGGTCAGCACTTCTTCAGGACTACGCAGCCCATTGATGAGTGGGCAATCCAACGTCTCGACAAACGTCTCATCAATCAAGCCGGAAAGTGCCTCAGGTGCCAGCTCGCGGGCTGGCTGCCAAGAGATGTCTTCGACATGAGCCCTCAGCCGAGGTCGATGCTGGACGTCTAGCCACAATTGCTGCACGCGTGTGACACGGCGAAAGCCACCCAACGTCAACAAGTGCTGAGTGGGTTCGTCATGATCGTCCACGATGGCCTGGATTTGACGAATTCCGTCGCGGCGCAGTTGATCGCCTAGTTCACTGGCCAAAGATGCACCAAGTTGTTCGTAGCCCGGTTCGGCGCGCATGCCGCCCAAGGTGGCTACTTGACCTGGTAACAGTCGAAAATACGCTGCGGTTCTCATGCGCTGCTGGCAAGATTCATGACTTAGCAGAGGCGTTCGACCGTCGGCGATGTCTGCGGATAGCATGCGAATGTGAGTTAGCAACTCGGTACTGTCCGAGCCAGCGTGGATCCAATTCACGCATTGGACCAATCGGGATGGCCGCCGCTCGATCCGACCCGGTGCGCTTGCCGATGCGGAAGCTACAGACTTCGCGGATTGCCCAGAGTTACCAACTGTCCGGTTCATTTGTCAATTCTCGACCCTTCTGCCAGCGCAAACTCCTGTGTGGCCATCATGCAAAGTGCTTGCCAGGGGTACAATAGCAAAGTGGAATGATAGCGGATGCAGCTACCATGGAACGGTCTCACGGCGTTTGCCTGAGCGTAGCACGATGAACTGCCTTTGCGAACGCATGACCGCGGGCAGAAATAACGTTTCGACACGGGAGAATCTTGGATGCGACCACGGCTAATTCGGACGAGCATCGGCTGCCTGCTGGCTTCCATGATCTTGGTAACCATGCCCCGCGTCGGCCACGGGCAGAGTTTCTTGGAGAAACTGGAAGCTGCCGTTCGTGAACAGCTGAATCAAAATCCGTCAAAGGATGCTGCCCAAGGCACTCCGGACGGAAATCAAACCGGAGGCCCGCCGGCAACTGCTGGCAGCACGGGTGAATTGCCAGCGCCAGGTGGTTCAGGTTCCGTGTCCGGAACGAAGTCGATTTTGGAGTTGCCACCTGCCACGGCGGGCAGTCGTCCGGATTTGGGAGTTCCCGTGCCGCAGCCACAACCCACCGGCAACGCCGGTGGCGAGGCAGGCCAGTCTCAGGGATCGGGCCGCATCTATCTTGGTTTGGAAGCTGAGGGCGTTGTCGGCGGCGGGATCGGCGTCCGTGTGTCAGCCCTCAGCGAAAACTCACCAGCATGGAAGGCTGGATTCAAGATTGGTGATCGCATTCAGGCCATCAACGGGTTCGCCATTGCTGATTTGGATGGGATGGTAACTCAGTTGCAGAAAACGCGACCCGGGCAAACGGTACGTTTCTTGGTTTCTCGAAGCGGTCGCAATTTCGAGTTGACCGCTGTTTTGATGGACGCGGATTTGGCCGCCCAGGTGCCTCGGGACACGGTGCAAACGAACTTGGACGGACCTGCCTGGTTGGGAGTCATGGTCAATGACCTCACGCCCGCGTTTCGTCAGCGATTCAGCATTTCAGCCTTCCGCGGCGCCGCCGTGACTAGCGTGACTGCCGGTTCGCCAGCGCAAGCGTCCGGTATTCGCGCCGGTGACGCCATCATCGAAGCTGGCGGCCGGCCCATCGAACGCGCCCAGGACCTGTTGGCGTGGATGACTACGGTGCGGCCCGGGCAACGCGTTGAACTCATGGTGTATCGCGGCTCGCGCCCGCGAGCCATTGAAGTGGTATTGCAGGTCAATCCCGATTCCAATCGATCTCGTTCGTCAAGTCGCATGCCGGTGCCATCTCAGTCGTTGCCCAACTCCGGAGTTCTGGGAACGGTGCCCGGTGCCAGTGGCGCGATTCCGGAAACGCAACCTGGAACTTCGGCCAGCACCCTGACCTCGCCCGCTGGTACCCTGCCCTCGCCTGTTGGCACCCTGCCCACCGGACCCACGGCAAACGGTTCTGCGGTTGCCAATCCAGCCGCAAGCTCCGAGGACGCTCGGCTCCGAGAGCTGGAGGCCGAAAACCAACGTTTGCGATTGGAGTTAAATCAAGCTCGGCGGCAACTGCAGGATACGCAATCCAAACTGGATCAGATCCTCAAGTCGCTGCGCGGCAATCTTCAGTAGGCGGGCTCACCTGCGATCTGCAGCGGGTCGAAAGTGCTGCTACGAACTATGTAGGCGGACCGAACGGCAACAGGTACCATAGGGACATTGTTTGTTGCCCACAAATTGCTGGTGACGCGAATTGCTGATGAGTAGCTTGGCCGAGCGAATAAAGCCGATCCGCGTAGGCGGCCTGAGAACGCTGGTGTTTGCGCTGGTCACCGTCGGGACGGTCGCCAACTCGAACGCTCAGCCGCCGGATCAACCTCAACAGTCAGCGGCGGACAGTCGAGCGCTGCGCGAGCAACTCGGCCGCCAAATCCAGCTGCTCAATAGCGAGAGCTTTCGCGTACGGCAGTTAGCTCGGTGGCGACTGGAACAGCATCCACGGCAGGCCATCGAACTGGCTCGCCAGCAACTGCCGGCTGCGAACCACAACGCGGGGTCTCAGCTGATCGATCTGCTGACGGCGTTCGCCATGCATCGAGACGTGGAAGTTAGCCTGGCAGCCATCGCGCTGCTGCAAAAGACGGCCACGCAAATGTCGTCGCTCGGCACGTTGGCCCGCAACTCGCTATTGGCCATCGCCGACCTGCAAGAACAGCAGGCGATCGAGGTCCTGGTGCATCATGAAGCACGCATTGGCGCCCCGGCTTTCAGCATCAATGCCCAACGGCAGACACGCACGGAAATGTCGCTGCATATCAACGAAGCGTTTTCCGGAGACCGGAAAGCCCTGCACTGGATCCAGTTTCTCAAGTCGATCGAAACGATTTTCCTGGAAGGCCCAGGAATCGATTCGCACTATTTTCGAGCCATTGCAGAACTGAAAGGCGTGCGGAACATCAAACTGCGCCACGTGACCGTGACCACCGAGGACCTGCAAATCCTGAAGGGCTTTCCCCAGTTGGAACACTTGGGGCTGAATTACGTGGACGTCGATGATTCGGCGATTGATCTGCTCGCCGAGTTGCCGTTGAGTGGTTCACTGCGGTTGTATGGCACCAAGATTAGCCGCGCAGGGGCCAAGCGGCTTCAAGCTCAGTTGGACGATATTGAAATCTACTGCGGCAAGGGTGGGTTCCTGGGCATTTCCACCGGTCGTACCAATACCAGGGTTAGCATGGTGACCGAAAACTCCGGTGCCATGTTGGCAGGAATTCAAAGCGGAGACAAACTGACGCATATCAACGGTGTCGAATTGAAGGATTTCGATGATATTCGAGAGGAATTGGCCAACTATGTGGCCGGCGACGAGATTCAAGTCGACCTGCTTCGCGGCACGCAGAAGCTGCAGTTGAAGGTGACTCTTACCGAAGACCGAAATTAGAGCGCTCCGGATGTTTCAGAGCGCGTTGTCTACACGGTTTTCTTCGGCGGCACTAGCTCGCTGCTTACTACCCGCCTGTGGATGATGGAACAACTTGGCCATGAGTGAGACCTCGCAGATTCACGACGAGGCGTGGTACGTTCGCCTGCGTCGCGCTCTGGGCCCATGGTATCGACAGCATCGGCGTGATCTGCCGTGGCGCAACACGCGTGATCCTTACCGCATTTGGATCAGCGAAATCATGTTGCAGCAGACACAAGTGGCCACGGTGATCGACTACTACCACAGGTTTTTGAATCGGTTCCCGGATGTCAACGCGTTGGCTCGCGCCGATGAACAAGATGTCCTGACCATGTGGGCCGGCTTGGGCTACTATCGCCGCGCGCGGCAGTTGCACGCCGCGGCCCAACAAATCTGTGACGAGCATGCCGGCCAGTTTCCCGGTGAGTTCCAGCACATCTTGGACTTGCCGGGGGTCGGTCGGTACACCGCCGGTGCCATTGCTTCGTTCGCCTACGACCAGCGGCGGCCCATTCTGGAGGCCAATACCGTGCGGCTATACAGCCGTTTGATGGGGCTGAGCGAAGATCCACGGTCGACCGCCGCCGAGCGCCGGCTCTGGCAGTTTGCCGAAGAGACACTGCCGGCCAGTTCGCAAGTGGCCGAGCACAATCAAGCACTGATGGAATTGGGCAGCCTGATATGCACGCCCCAACAGCCGAAGTGTCTGCTGTGTCCCGTTCAAAAACTTTGCCAAGCTTATGTGCAGGGCAACCAACACGAGATTCCGAAAGTTGCGAAGAAGGCGGCTCCAACGCCCCTGACGCACGCCTTAGTGGTTGTGCGTCGACGCGGACGACTCTTGCTGCGGTGCAATCCAGCCGGACAGTGGTGGCATGGCCTGTGGGATTTTCCGCGCGTGAATCTCGATCCACCGCGCCCTATCCGCGCCACGCAACTGAAGCGGCAGTTCACGGGTTCGGCACTACAAACAAGAATCGACTCGGCATTCCACACCGAACTGAAGTTATCGGTAGCCACCCAAGCTTGGCTGCGAACTATGCGGCACGGCGTGACACGCTATCGTATCGAGCTGTTGTGTTTTTCGGCGGACCTGGACGGCGCATTCAATTTGCGAAACCTTCCAGGTGAGTGGCGATGGGTGTCTTGCCAGAAATCGCCGGAGTTGCCGCTGACCTCGACGGCTAGCAAGCTGTTTTCTTGGCTGCAGCAGTCGGCGGAGCCAGCCGCGGCAAAATGAACTCGCAATCCGACTCGGGGCGGGCTCTCAACACTCTGACTGCGCGCTGCGTCCGGATCCCTTCGGAGAACCGGGCTCATGCCCTGGCAGCTGCGACAATCCGTCCCAGGTGGGGTGTTCCCGGAAGAGTCTTCTACCAATTACGAACGGGTGCTTTACTAGCCCGAAACGGCTAACGAGTGAACAAGCGACATCGACCGACGCTTCGTGTTGGTATTTGTTAGCTTTCAGCTAAAAGTGCCGCTGGCCAACTGGAATGCGGCCGTCACCGCAGCGATACTATGTGGGCCATTTTAC
>JANQOL010000367.1 GCA_028289675.1 Pirellulaceae bacterium | reverse complement strand
ATCAAAACCTGGTGTTTGGCATTCTCCGTCAGCCCCCGCACCAGGGATTCGATGGCCTGGGGTTGGTCGCCCGCCGGCTGGAAGGGACTGACGAGTTTGAACTTTTCTGACGTAGCGTCGATGGACATAGACTGACTTCAATAGATCTTTGAGGCGACCGGTCGCGAGTTGCATTGGCTGCACTGCGCGAATCACGTGCGTGACGTGGCAAATTGAACAACTTAACCCGAATCCATTCCCGAGGGCGATGCCGCCGCAGGCCGGACGAACCTACTATGATAACCGGAGAGGCAATTTTGTTTGCTGCCCCAGATACGCAAGCAGACGCCAAGGCGCGTTCCGAGCGAGGTGCGCACCGAGGTTTCCGGAGAGCCGCCCGTAGAAGACCTATTCGTGGCGCAGTGCCTCAATGGGATTCATCAGAGCCTTACGGGCCGGATAGAGACCAAACACCAATCCCGCCCCCACCGAAATCAGCAGTGCAAACGCGATGGACCAAGGAGCGATGCGGGGTTCCAGCGTGTGCACGATGGGCGGCAACAGATCAGGCGACATCGAGGTAACCAAGCTACGCAAATCGCGAAAGATGGGGCCACGCAGTAATCCGAGGAGGACTCCCATACCCTAAGAGCAATCCTAGTAAGTCGCCGTTACCTGTCAGCACCAACGTCTCCGTCAGAGATTGCTGAATGATGTCCCGCCTTTTAGCTCCAATGGCGCGGCGAATCCCAATTTCGCGTGTGCGTTCGGTGACCGTAGCCAACATGATGTTCATGATGCCGATTCCAACCACCAGCAACGAAATGCCAGCAATCACCACCAGCGGAGTTGAAGAGCAAGTTGCCGGCCGACATGCTTCCGAAGTCGCTTGCATCGTCCAGGCTCCGAGGTCTCAATTTGTTTCGAGCCAGTGAGAACCGGTGCGTCTATCAGCATGCTGGCGGCGAGGATCTGAGCCCAATTAAGTTGGTTTTTCAAGTTGCGGGACCACCAGACCTGCTCGAATGGATGCTTGCGACACACTCAATAGGGCTGCTGCAGCGATTCGCACAGAAAACCCATCAGCGTCTTGGCATGCTTGATACGCCGGACGACCTCTGGCACCAGGTCTGAACTACGGAGCAACTTCCGGGTGATCGGCGCCATGCCGATGAAACTCTTCAGACGCAGGTCGTCGATCAGCGGATGTTCGCGATCGTAACCGCGAGGCGCGGACTTGAGCCGGTCGTCGTACAGATCAAAACTGCCGCGAAATGCTTTGTTCTGGCGAACTTTTCGCCATTCAGTCGGATTTTGATCGATGGCCTCGCGAATTTGTTTTAGCGCGTCGGATGGAGGCCGCCACGTGCCCACCCCCAGAAAGCACTCGTCGGCTGCAACATGGAGATACACCCCGGGTGCATGGACGTCCTTGCCCGATTGATGGCGAAATTGGATGCCGATATTGGTTTTGTAAGGTGTCTTGTCCTTGGAAAAGCGAGTGTCTTTGTAGATCCGCATCAGCGAGCCGCCCATTTTCTTGGGCTCGGCGCGCAACATAGGAGCCGCTTTGCTCAGCGGGCTCTGCATGGCTTCGATGAACGCTAACGCCGGCAGCAAGAAACTGGATTCGTACCGGTCCTTGTGCTCGTTAAACCAGTCGCGATTGTTGTTTTGTTCCAGGTCAGTTAGGTATCGAAACGTATCTGCCGGAAATCCCTCAAAGGTTGACATGGTGATAGCCCAAATCGGTTGCTTTTCAGACACAAGTAGTAGAAATAAACAGAATATCAGGCACTAATCATGAAATGCACCCGATTATCATGAAGATGCATCAGGGCAATCTTGCTACAATACGCTCCCAACCAATCTGCCCAGCCCCGGTGCAGGTTCCTACCCTATTGTTCATTCTGAGGCTCGGTTGTCGCAAGCCCGGGCGTTTCTAACATCCTGTTGCTAAATTCTTGAGGAGTGTTTCGTGGCACGAAAGGTAAAAGGCTTCTCGCGCGTTGATTCTGAGGTCGCCCATGGCTGGCTGGTTCGCATCAAGCGTGGTGATGTAAAGCGCTCACGGTTTATCTCGGATTCGACCCACGGCGGCAAGCGCAAGTCGCAGTTGGCGGCCCAAAAGGTGTACGAGGAATGGGCTGCCGAACTGCCTGAGCCCGATACCGCGGAGGACAAGTTGGGCAAACGCAACGTGTCGGGCGTGGTGGGAGTACACTACTCTCACGACGTGGATACACGGTATCCCAACTGTGCTTATGAGTACTACATCGCGTCTTGGAAGACGCCTGAAGGCCAGCGGCAAAACGTCCGCTTTGCCGTCAGCAAGTGGGGCAAGAAAATGGCGTTCGAGCTGGCTTGCATTGCTCGCCAAGAGCGCTCCAACGACCGCGAAAAAGTGCTGAAGATCTACAACAAGAACAAGAAATCTGGCAAGAAGGTCGCCCCAGCCAAGAAAGCGACTGCTAAGAAGAAAACGACCAAGAAGGCAGCTCCCAAGAAAAAGGCCACCAAAAAGGTAGCTAAGAAGACTGCCAAAAAGAAGACTGCCAAGAAGAAGCGTTAGTGCGAGCCGCACCGGCGTATAGCAAATTGTCTTGATCGAACGGCCAAGTTTCGCGGGCGAACTCGCAAGCAACTTGGCCGCTCAGCCCAAACTGGTAGGACTCTGGTGCTGGGATGCGCTGGATCGTGCTGTTGGTCAAAGAACCTCTGGGCTGTGCTGGGGGCCACCGGGCACGTGTGCCAACACGTACCGGACAACCGGCAACGAAAGGCTGTTGCCCAACAGACTCCAGGCTTGACGAGGCGTTAGTCCTTCTAGAGAGAACGCGTCGTAGAAGCCCAGCAAACGCGCGACCTCACGCGGGCTGAAGCGGCGGTGACGGTCACCGTCGATTAAGACGGAACCGGAATGCAACCACTGCTTGCCGTAGCTGGATCCAAAGCACGCGGTCACAGCGCCGGCTTGGTTCGCGTCCACCCGGTCCATAGCGCTACCAATCCGTTGAACCAATGCGGGATTGAGCCACAGTGCTGGTGCCACCTTGGACTGCAGCAGCCCGGCTAGCGTTTGGTGCCACTGAGGAAACGGCTGCCAGGGTGGCAAGGGTGTGCGACTGGCCAGCAAGTAGTATCGCGAACGCCGATTAGGCCAGCCCAATTGCGTGGGACACACGATGCGAGATCGGGTGTAGTAACCCAGGTCGCTCAACGTGTCC
>JANQOL010000327.1 GCA_028289675.1 Pirellulaceae bacterium | reverse complement strand
ACTCGATATGCGTCACCGGTCGTGAGTTACAACATCTATCTCTCCCTGGCCATGCTGTCGAACGGTCTACTGGCTTATCGACTCGTTCGCCATCACAGTCGATCGCCCGGCGCCGGCTGGGCCGCGGGAATCGGCATGACCCTGCACCCGCTGGCGATTCAAAACCTGGAGGCCATCCAGTTGGTCGCGTTGGGCGGCATTCTCTGGACCATGGATGCTTGGCTCCGTTTTTGCAAACGTCCCTCGTGGCGTGGTGGCTGTCTAGTCGGCTGTGGACTTGGTTTGACTGCGCTGCTGAGTCTGCATCACGCTTTGTTTTTTGGCCTCGTGTTCGCTGGCTGTGGTTGGATAACGTTTCCCTTTGGTGCAATTCGTCGTGCTTGGCCCGGGTTGTTGACGGGAGGTTTGGTAGCCGCAGCCCTGAGTGGACCAACCGTATGGTGTAGCCAACAGATCCACGCCCAGCATGACTTCACCCGCAACCCGCAGACTGTGCTGGCCCTGTCCGCCGAGGCCAACGACTGGATCACGAGTCAGGCAACAACTTGGATTCCCACCAATCAGCAGCAGCCCGGTGACTTTCCGCTCTCGCCGGGAATTTTACGGGTGACACTGGCGGTCCTGGGGCTGCCGCTGTGCCTGAGCCGAAAACGACAGCTCCATCGACTGTTGGCAAGCATGGCGATCGTCAGTAGCTTGCTGGCGTTCGGCCCCAATATGTCGGTGGGATCCTGGACGCCCTGGGAGACGTTGGCGGAATGGCTACCGCCCATCGCGCGGGTGCGCAGCCCTTATCGTTTTGCCTACCTGACTCAGCTGGCCGTCGTGCTGCTGGCATGTGTGGTCTCGGGGCAAGCCGTTCGGGCGTGGTCACTGCGAAACCGCGCACAATCAGCCCCCGATGCCAAGCGATTCGGCAGAGCGATCCAAGTTGTCGGTTGCCTGGTACTGGCACTCGTGGCATTCGAGGTCTGGCCCGCTCGAACGCAGTTGTTCTTTCCTCCTCTGCCACGACATGGAGAGCAATGGGTCGACTACGTCCGGTCGCAAATTCAGCCCGATCGCGCGATCGTCTGCTTGCCCGTCGCTGACAACATGTCCGAACAGTCGCAGCAGCAGGAGACGATTTGGATGATGTATGGCACCCAGCACGGGGCACGCTTGTTGAACGGCTATTCTGGATTCGTACCGGCCCAGTGGCAACGCCTCCGGAGACGGTTGCGCGATGAACCACTATCCGATGACACGCTTGATATGCTGGTCGCCCGCGACACGCAATTGTTAGTCGTCCGCAAGGATCGGCTGCGTCCTCAGACGACGCTCGTCCGTGCCCGTGAGTCCGCGCGCCTATCGCTCCTGTTTGAAGACGAGCAGTACGCTGTTTTCGAACTGTTCCCGTAAACTATCCAGCCGACCTAAGTAGAACGCGACGGCGGCTGAAGCTAATTGGACCACGAGCCTAGTTCCTTGGCAGGGCGCCAACAGTTATCATCGAGCAACATTCGAATCTCGTCTCTCATTCCAGAAAGCAAGAACATGATCACTCGATGTGGCAAGGCGATTGGCTGCTTGACGTTGACCTTCTTGATAGGCTGCAGCCAAGTTCCCGATGGACCAGCAACCGTGGACGCCGAAGGCGTCGTGACCCTGGATGGAACTCCTGTCGCAGGTGCAGCGGTCGTTTTTGTAGCCGCCGATGGAAGTTCCAACTCCGCATCGGCACTTTCGGACCCCCAGGGTAAATTCAGTCTTAATGCGTTTGACTATAAAACTGGAGCTGTACCTGGTATCTATCGAGCCATTGTCACAAAGAACGAGGAGGTGACGACCGCCGAAGGCCAGCTGGAGGGTGAGGAGGCGGAGCACGCCGCCGAAGGAGATTCGCAACAACTGGGCGTCAAGAATGTCATGCCGTCCAAGTATCAACAGCCGTCCGCAGAGTTGGAGTTTACGATCCCTGAAAGCGGCACCAAAGATTTGAAGCTGGATCTTACGTCCAACTAAAGCGAGTTCTGTCGGCACCTGGCGCCGTGGGTGCCAGACACTTCGCCTTGACGACACACATTGCCGCCTGGTATGCCCGTCTGAGGGTTCCGCTCGAAGTCCTCAGACAATGCTGGCATTTGCCTTGACAACCAAGTTCAGCTCACATCGCCCTCGACGGTGTTCGTGGTCGGCTACCAGCTATGGGCTGTGCCAGCTGGTGGTCTGGCTCAGTTTGTCCGGAGCTGGTTGTAGCTTGACCGCTCCCATTCATGTGTGGGTTCCGCCGCAAGCCACGACACCTGCCAGCGCTAAAGTGGCGCTGATGCCTGTCGCCGGCGACGCGCAGCTGGCCCGCCGCATCGAGTCAGAGATCTTGAATCAACGGCCAGCGGCCCGAGCTGATGTGGCTCTGTTTACCGCCGACCAGTTGGCTAACCGCTCGCCGATTCGACTTGCTTCCACAGCCGATTTGACCAGTGAGCTGGCCGCGCTACAAGCCGCGCGATCGATTGGGGCAGACATCCTTTTGCAGGGCGAAATTTTAATTTCGGACCTCGAACCGCCGGGCGACGCTCCGGCAGAGCCGG
>JANQOL010000322.1 GCA_028289675.1 Pirellulaceae bacterium | reverse complement strand
GCCGAGCGGCCCGAGTGTCGGACGGCTGCAGGAAATGAAGGAGATCAGCGACTTTGCGCGGCTGTTGGGCTGCGATGTGGTGGCCCTGCATCTGGGCTTTATTCCCCACAACACCACGGAGACTCTCTACCAGGAAGTCTTGGAAGTGACGCGCGAGCTGTGTGAACATGCGGAGCAAAATGATCAGCGCGTACATTTGGAAACAGGACAGGAGACGGCCGAGGGTCTGTTGCAATTCATCGACGACACCAAGTGCGAAAACTTGTTTATCAACTTCGACCCGGCCAACATGATCTTGTATGGGACCGGCGAACCCATCGCCGCCCTCAAGTTGCTGGGAGACGCCGTTCATAGCGTGCACTGCAAGGACGCAACTTGGAGCGAGCACCCTGGCGAGAGTTGGGGACAGGAGGTTCCGTTGGGAGAGGGCCAAGTCGATATGGAGGCGTATCTGAAAACACTCAAGGACATCGGATACCGGGGCCCGCTGACGATCGAGCGAGAAATTCCGCAAGATCCGGAGCGTCAGAAATCTGAGATCCAACACGCCTCGTCGCTACTAAGCGAATTGCGTGGACGGTTGTTGGACTGAGCCAAGTCGCCTACTGATTGCCAGCTTGAATGTTGATCCACGCGATGTAAACCAACACGGCCAGCCAAGCCAAGTAGATGACACCGACCGCAATTGCTGCGCGCGGCTGAGCTGTCGGCCCTGGTCTACCGCCTACTTCCGACGGTCCTTTGCCATCGCTTTGTTTGTTAGAACGCTTTTCGGGCGACTTGGTCACTATTTGGTCGAGTCTGGTTAGGCCAAAATCAGATGCGCTAGCGCATTTTTACTTTTGATGTGGCCGGTTTTCGACGGAATGGGCAACCATCCGTTGATGAAGCAGGCCATATGTCCGTGCGACTCGCGCTAGGGATCGTCGTTGCCGGAGAGTTCAAAGACAGGATCAAAAGCCCTGGCGAATTCGTACACATCGTCGAAATCTTCGCGGCGGTCACTGGCTGATTTCTTCATGTGTTTGATGCGAATCAAATTATAGACGATTTCCCCAAAATCGCCCGTTGAATAGACACCCCAACTGTTGAGTACCGTCATGGCCATGAATCCATATTGATCCAAGGCGTATTGCCGAATGGCCTCGCACAACTGTTGTCCGGTGATGTGGTGCTCGCCAGGCTCGCCCTCGGTGGCCAACTTCATGATTTCTTGAGCATAGGCCAACGCTTCGCGAACAAATTGATAGGCTTCGATGTGGTAGCGTTGATCTTGCTGCAACAGTTCGACGATGGGATGAATCTTTTCAGTCACAATAACCGTCCTATGTCTTATCCGGCGTGGAACGCTGTTCCTTGCGCGGTGATTGTTTGCGTTTGATAACAGACAGTACCTCGTCGGCGTGCACCATGACCCGCCGATTGTCTTCCATCTGCACCAATAGCTGTCTGGACAGCAACTCTTGGCTGAGTACCCGACCCCGCCCGTTGGACGTCACGATGTCCACACCGATTCTAGGCAAACTCTTACGGTTTTCTTCGTATATATCATATTCGTAGCGCAGGCAGCATTTCAGTCGCCCGCAGCGTCCGGAAATTTTGTTCGGATCCAGCGTTGCCTTCTGCAGCTTGGCCATTTTCATAGAGACTGGCGGCATCTTCATCAAGTGCGTATTGCAACACACCGGTTTGCCGCAATCACCATAGTCGGCCAACAGTTTGGCTTCGTCACGAACTCCGATCTGGCGCATCTCGACGCGAGTCTGAAATTCGTGCGCCAGACGTTTGACCAACTCGCGAAAATCGACACGGTTTTCAGACAAGTAGTAGACCACCATCCGTTCCCCGCCGAACAAGCGTTCGATGTCCACCAAGTCCATTGGCAAGCCCAGCTCGCGAATGATCTCAAAACAGCGATCGGCTTCTTCAACAGTTTTGGCGGCAATGTGCGCCAGTTCGTTGTCATCCTGCTCCGTAATCTCCCGCTGGATCGTTCCCGACGGAGGGTTGTCCATTTGTTGCTGAACCCGTTCGTCAGCCAGCGACAGCACTTCGCCGGCCTCTAATCCGCGAGGCGTCCGCGCGATCACACGCATCCCTCGCTGGTACTCCGCCCGCGCCTGCATCAGATGCAGTGTTCGCATGGTTCCACAGCGAACTATGTAACTGGGCATCGAGTGGCCTACTTCTGCCGGAAAAGAGAATCGACTTGCCGTCGGGGATCCCCAACCGCCTTGCTGGGAAATCGAGGTGCCCGATAGCGGCATCCCCGATAGCGACATTCTAGAGCGATCGGATGTGGAATCCTAGATGCGGCCAATTCGTTCTGCCGCGGAGACCGAAGCAGGCGATTCGTTTGTGATTCGTCGATGCAGGTCGACAAAGGCAGGGCTTAGAAAGGCCGATCGCAGCCGACAGGGAGTTGGAAGACACGTTCTTAGCCAGAACAATATGCCAACCGCGAAATCCGTGTCCTACGCCGCCGAAATCCATCGAAACGGAATGGAGGGATTAGTAGGCATCCGTTCTAATACGTAATGGAATTTAACGATTCGTCGCCAGCGTGAACTTCGCGACGAAGAAAAGTGTCGCAAAGACAGTCATTGCCGCACGCGCCAGCTTGTTCCCTCGTTTGCTTGATCGCTTATGTCCCAACTCTCCGACACATCAGACAAGGACACCGACTG
>JANQOL010000308.1 GCA_028289675.1 Pirellulaceae bacterium | reverse complement strand
AGAACGGATTACCGGGCCGTCCTGAACCCGGTCGTCCGCCACCGCCGGGCCTTCCCCCATCCGCGGGCGGGCCTGATCCCGGTCCACCCATACCGCCGAACGATTGAGTCAGTTCGTCGATCGCTTGATTGAAACTCTGCTGGTCCTGCGCATTGGCAACGCGGCTGGCGACCGCTACGATCCCGCCGAACAGGAAACGCGGGGCAGTCAGATCGGCGGGATTGACCGAATCCAGTTGCCGTCTGGCCATATCCATGTTGCGGTCCCAGTTCTCAACCATGCGCTCCGGTAGCCAACGCCCTTCGACTTTGACGACCTTGCCATTGAACACCTCATTTTCCCCGGCTGTGACGGTGACCGTCGCCGAGTTGGCGGACTGGTTGTCGATCTTGAAACTGAGATCCTTGTAGTCCACTTGCGCGGGTTGCCCAGGAGGCATCATACTGGGCGGCACTACATTTTGGAGCTCGCCAAAAAACTTCTCCGCAGGGGGGCCGACTTTCGCGCCGAATTCAATCATCCAGGGAACCACCTTCCCTTTCTGAAAGTTCTCTTTCTCCCACAGTTGTTCGTCGCTGATCGCTCCCGTCATCGCAGACAAGTAGGGCCACATTTTCCCGACGCCTTCGGCGATCTGCGGTTGACCGGCCACCATGGGATGCGCCAACACAAATTCGCGCTGGTTCTGTGCGATCGTGTCCAAGTGCCCCAGCAGTGTTTTGAATTGCACTCGAAAAGGCTCGCCGAGTGCGGCTCCTCGGACGATCATGTCCTCCACATCGGCCTGCATGCGAGGCGTCAAGGCGTGCCACAAGACCAGTTGGTTGTTGTTTTGCAGTTCGTACTGCACCGTTTCGATGAACTTCTCCAACGTGTTGTCCGCGGCGAATGGCGACCGGGCCACTTCCGCCGGATCTAGAACGGGAATGTCGACGTCAGCGGCAGGCATGGACGCGCTGACCCGTGGCTTTGAGAATTCATCAGGATTGCCCAACTTGATGGCTTGCAACTGGCTATCCAAGCTGAGTACGGATAGCGCCACTTCGGTCTCACGGCCGTTGGACTTCAGCTTGAGAATGACTCCATCGTCGGCCAAACGCACAAATTCAGCTTCGAGCTTTTTGCCGCGGGCGTCCGTCCAAGTCGTTGGCGAATCGTCTTGTGCTGACGAAATCGCGGTCAGCTGCGTCAAGATTAGCGTGACCAGCAGCCCAGCAGTCAGCGCCTTGCGAGTGGTTGCAAACAACGTTCTGCCCCTCAACAAATCGTCTTTTTGAACGGTATAGGATGATATCGATACGATGGACGATAACTGGCTAGCGGCTCAAAATCAAATCCAACTGCCCACGCGCGTTTGGGGACGCTGGCCGCAAGCGGCGCCACTCAATCTGTCGTAGGACACGTTTGGTTGGTGGCGACTTTGGTTCGACCCGGCCATGATCTGCCGTGTCTCAGGACTTTGATTCTAGGGCAGGCTCGTTTGAAGGCCTGCCGTCGCCTCAGAATCGGCATCTGTTTGACGGGCGTACCACTGCAGCATGACCTCTTGAGTGCCAGCTGCGGCTCCGCGCGATACTTTTAGCCGCATTCCGGAGGGTGTGCAGCGTACGAGTCGCACCGAAAGGCTCTCGTGGTCCGGCTCGAAGTCAACTTCCGGATGGCCAACAAAAGGTGGGCAGAACCCAATCACCACTTCTTCTGAAGTTTGCTGATCGGCCAACATCAATTGGACTTCGCCCTCAACGAATCGGATACCATCCACATCGTGCGCGTCGACGAGCCGCCGGTCAAAACGCCCGTCTAGCTGCTCGTCCAGTCTTCGCTCTTCGTGGCCAGCTTCCTGTTGCGGGTCGGCCGTCGTGTTCGGTGTGGGGTTCCCCGAAACTCCCAGCAATGAGCCGGCGTCCAGGGGCGAGTTCGCCAACGACGGTTCCGGATTCGTAGCTCCCAGCATTTCAGCGGAACGTTTTTGCAGGGCCTTCTGATGCACGCCCAGCTCGGTCAAACCAAGGATGACCAGAACGGGCAGTGCGTCCAGCCATCCAGTGCCGGCCAGCACCAATCCGCCCGCCCAATTGATCGCGGCCAAGTAACACAATTGCCAGCACCAGGTACCGCCGATGTCGCCAATGCCGGACTGCAACAGCGGCCAGCGCAAGGCGGTGGTAACGGCCGCGGTCATCGCCGCGACGACCGTCAAACTGCTGCCGGAAATCTCAAGCGATCCACCGTATCCGGCAATCAGCCAGCACAGGAAGCCCAGCATGGCCCAAGCCGCGCACAACCGAGTGTGCAACTCGGACACGACGCCCCTATCGACTTGATGTGCTTGCCTGATGTTGCTCACCGTCTAGGCCTCAGCCCGACCAGAGTACAGTAGCTGTTGGTGGTACCTGTTTTCGACGAAGGTGAGCGGCCTGGGTTGTTGATGGTGTCGGCCATGTGCCCGCGCGCGACTCGCATCAGCTTTCGGCCAGCAGCGTGGAAACAATCGCGTTGAGGTATTCGTAGTCGTGAAGCCCCACAGCCTTCATGCGTACCTTGCCCGTTTTGTCGATAAACAAGGTCGTGGGAAAGCCTTGGAAATCTGGAATCTGAGCTCTCATTTCTTCGGTACCCATGATGCAGGGGTAGTTGATGCCGTTTTCGGCGACATAGTCTTCGACCAATTTGAGGTTCGCTTCATCGTCCCTGGCGCGCTCATAATTCAGCCCAACCATCTGAAATCCTTGCTCGCCGTATTCTTCCTGCAACTTGATGAACGACGGAATCTCCGCGCGGCAAGGAGGGCACCACGTACCCCAGACGTCCACGATGACGACTTTGCCTTTAAGCGCTTCCAGGCTCTGCTCAGTACCATCAATGTCTGTGGCGGCGAACTCAAAAGGAAAGCTCTCGCCGTTCTCCAGCTCTTCCTGGGCATGTTTCATGATCTTTTCGATGGCGGCTTGTTTCCACTCGTCCAGCTTGGCGCTGAAGCCTTCCACCTCACGAAGCGATGCCAAGTCTTCATCGCTGCTGATCAAATCAAAATCGGTAAAGCCGTTGATGACCGCGTCGCCCAGTGCCGTGAGTGCTTCGTCGCTGTCGCCTTGCTTGGCCAGAGCGCAAGCTTCGTTGTAAAACACGGGGCCGACAAACGAACCGGGCAAAGTCGGGATTTCCCCTTCCATCGCTTTCCGCAGCGCTTTGCCGGTTTGCGCATAGAATTTGTAGCCATCTTCCTGGTGATCGTCGCGAATGAGTTGGTCCGCGATTTGATACGAGGCCATCGACAGGTCCAAATGATCTTCGGCAGTGCCCTCGTTGGCCATTTGTACAGCTTGAGGATAGATGTCCGTCATGCGCCCAGTGACGGTCTCCGGCAACTCCAGCCACTCGCCGTAGTCCACTTTGAAAGTGGCATCCTCAGCATCAGCCATCTGGCCCTCCGAAGGCATCTCCTTGTTTGCCGAGCCCATGTCGCCTGGCAATTCATCGGTGACTCCGGATGACGCCATGTCCGGCATAGAACCGCCCGCCTCAGGAGTTGTGGCGGGTTGATTGTTGCAGCCCGCCATCACGGCTAGCGAAACGATAATGGCCCACAGTGAATTGCGCATGTGAAGGTTCCTGAGTGACGGACGTATCGGTGGAATGGGATTGCGATGCGCCGCTGCCCGGTGGAGTCTGGCGCGAAGGTCAATGCGAAGCTGTTTTTCGTGGAGGGTAGATGCCCAACGGCCGCACGTGTCGCAGCCTACGGCACCCAATCGTGACCATTTAAGTTATACCACATCCCCAGCGGTGGATACCGCCAAGTGCCGGGCGGATCGGAAAACGCAGTTCGTCGGACTAGCTGTCTCACGGACGATTGCGACACCCCACGGCCTGAGTCAGATGCCGAAACCCGTCGTCGGCCAGGAGACGTAACAGCCCTTCATTGATGGTGTGGATCAGTCTCGGACCGTGAAAGACCAGGCCCGAGTACAACTGGATCAAAGAGGCTCCCAAGCAGATCTTACGGTAGGCGTCTTCCGCGGAACTAACGCCTCCGGACGCGACGATGGCAAAGCGTCCAGGCGGAAGGCGTCGATACAGGGTGGCGATGCACTGGTTCATCACATCAGCGATTGGTCGTCCAGCGATCACGCCGGCGTCTTTGGTATGCCGGTCGGAGTTGCTCAGGTGCACATGTTTGCGATGACGGGCGGAGAGGTTCAAGTGAAAGCCGCGCACCATCTCAAAGGGCTCTACGGCCGCAACCAACTGGTCGATCTGGTCAACATGATCGGTCGGCGCTACTTTCAAGAACACGGGCTGCTCTAGGTTCAAGCGCTGCAACTCGGTCAGCAAGCACGCGATGTTGCCTGGCTGATCGAAGAAACCTTCCCCCGAAGGACTATTGGGGCAACTCAGGTTCAGCGTCAAGAAATCTGCGTAGGGAGCCAACTGCGTCAAACTGTCGACGTAATCCTGAACCAGAGCAGCTGGGCTGGTGGGCGCCGCGGCGGCTCCGTAGTTGGTGTTGACGACATTGAAGCCAATCAAGGTGCCCTGGCGCGAAAATGGCCGCTGTCTTCGCAGACGCCGAGAGATGGCCTGAGCGCCGTGATTCGGCAGCCCGTAGTTGACCAACAGGGCTTCGTCGCTGGGCAGCCGCCACAGCCTGGGCCGTGGATTGCCAGTCGAAGGACTGGCGGAGATCGATCCAACCTCGACGGCTCCCAAGCCCATTTGACACAGGAGCGGCACCACCTGAGCGTTCTTGTCCCAGCCCGCGGCCAGCCCGAGCGGGTTGGCGAACTTGAGTCCAGCCACTTCCGATTCCAGGCCAGGCCACTGCCGATGGCATTGCCGTCGGATAAGTGCTAGACCGCCCGGTACACGTTGAACACAGCGGCACGCGTTCACTGTCCAACGGTGCGCGGTTTCCGCGTCCAAGCGGAACAGCCAAGGACGTAGAGCGGCGTACAAACCATCCACCTTATTGGGCTACTGTGTCTTCGATGCGTAGGTGCGTCCCAACGCGTCGGCGATCACCTGTTTCAGTTCGTCCGCGTCGAAGCTGCCGTGCACTCGATGGATCACCTTGCCTTCCGGAGAAACCAGCATGGTGTAAGGAACGGCGCCCTTCCATTTGGGATCCACTGAGTCAAACAGATCGTCGCGACTTTCCGCGTCCAGAATCACGTTGGTCGCAGAGCAATGTTTTTCATTCAGCACCTTTAAAGCCGCCTCCTGCTGCGTAACCTCATCCGCCGAGATGGTGATCAGTTCAAAATTGCGTTTGCGGTACATACGGTGCATGGTCACCAAATCATCCATCTCCTCCACGCAGGGGGCGCACCAGGTGGCCCACACATTGACCAGACGGAATTTGCCGGCTTGCGACAGTCGTTTGGCCAGTTGGTCGGGCTTCAGCACCTCTAGCTCAGCCGTCTCGCAATTCCATTTTTCGAGAGCTACTTTGGCCGAGTCCCGTTTATCGGACCACTTGGTAGAGCAACCAAAGACGCGCGTCTCGGGTCGTGATACCGGTTTGCCAGCCAATAGCTCGTCCAGAGCACGCCGGGCGTCATGAGATTTGGGAGGTTTGATGTCGTTGTCGTCAATACGGCCGGCATAGCGCAGCTTCCGGTCCTGGTCAAAAATGAACACGTGTGGTGTCGCCAACGCCCCAAACTGGCGCGAAGCTTCCTGCGTCTCGCCATCGAATAGGTAGGGAAACTCGAAGCCGACACGCTCCGCCCGAAGCTTCATTTCCTCTAACGTGTCTCCCAAATCGGTATACCCCAACTCGTCCAACCGAACGGCTTTCGGGTCATTGGGAGAAATAGCTACCAGAGCTACGCCGCGCTCGTGATAGTCTTGGTGCAATTTCTTGATCCTTGCCTCGTAGGCTTGAGCGGTGGGACAGTGGTTGCAGATGAAGATGACCATCAACAGTTTTGCATCGCGAAACGAATCCAAACTATATTCTTGGCCGTCCGTGCCTGGCAGTTTGAAGTTTGGAGCGGCCGCGCCCAAGGACAGTGGTTCGACATCAGCGGCGCGGCCTACCGATGCAATCAATAGAACCAAGCAGCATTGTGCTCCCCAATAGCTAGTCGTTCGCATCGTCGTTCTCGCTAAGTAACCAGAAAAATAGAAGGCTGTGCAAAGATGGCATCGGCGCCGCGGGACGACCCATTGTCAAGGCTAGTGATGACCGCGTCAACTTCGGCGTTTTGATCTTCTACCAGCTATCTGCGGCCAGTCAGGCGTCAATTTGCTCGTACGGCAATGGGATCGTCGGCTGGCTGCCGACTAGCATCCGGCGCCTGATCCGGCTGTGCTGTCCGGCAAAAGACAGCCAGGAGCGCGGGCAAAAACACCAGGTCGCAGAACAGTGCGGCTGCAATCGTGAGCGCACCCATGATCGCGAAGATAAAGTGCTCGCGCGAATCGCTGAACGTCACGATGGAGAAGCCGGCAACCAATACTAACGTGGTCATGATGAGTGCCGTGCCCACGCCGGTAAATGCACGCCGGATGGCCAAGTTGATATCCCCGGTGCGGCGGCGTTCTTCCAAGAACCGAGTCAAGAAATGGATGGTGTCGTCGACTGCAATGCCCAGACATACCGTAAAGTTGCACACCATGACGATTTCCAAATTGTATCCCGCGAACGCCAGGCAAGCGCCGGTGAACACCAGCGGGAACAGGTTGGGAATCACCGAGATCAACCCCAATCGAATGGAGCGAAAGACGATCGTCAATACGCACAGAATGATGATCGACGCGGTGCCAAGGCTGGCTACCAAATCGATCACAATCTGATACAGGTTCCGCCAACGCCACACCGCGCGGCCATCCAAATCCAAGCGAAACGCAGGGTGTTCGGCTTGGATGCGTGCCAGTTCGGATTCGATGCGTTCAAACACCGGGCCATACGTTGCAATTCCCAAATCTTGGACGCGAAAAGTGACCTTGGCCGTGCGAGACTCTCGGCTAAAGAAGGCCAGCTTGAGGGGTGGTGGTAGCAATTCGAGCAGGCTCATGCGCTCTGCGAGCGGACCGCTGCCGGGCTGGGCCTCAATCAAATTGCGGATGGACAGTGGGTGACCGATCAGTTCTTCGCTTCGCAACACGTCATCGACTTCCGTAACGACAGCCAGGATCTCCGCCGAATCTGCCGGCACGCTGGCTTTCCATCGAACTTCGATCTCGGAAAACTCGAGTCCGCCGAACTTCTTATCCATGTGCATCAGAGCTTGGGTAGCCTCGGCCCCGCGCGGCAGACTATCC
>JANQOL010000305.1 GCA_028289675.1 Pirellulaceae bacterium | reverse complement strand
GGTATGGGCCTGCCAGAGGACAAACCCATCAAGCGCAAACAGGTCGGCCGCATGCCGACACTCGCCATCTCGTTTTCCGACTGGAACGTCCACGATCCTGCACCTGAAAAAGGGCGACGCTCTGACTTCATCATGCGCGGCTGCCATATCGTGACACCGTCACGGCGTGGCCATACCCATTACTTCTGGGGTGCTGCTTTTGATGTACCCGAACTACCGCAAGACGTTGCCGATAAGACCAAGGCAAGCGTCGTGGCAGCTTTTGATGAGGACAAGCACCTGCTTGAGAAAATGCAGGCGCAGATCAGCCAAGACCCGCGTGGCATGGACTACCTCGAGGTGACGCTTGGCTCTGACGGTGCCGGCATGCGTGTGCGCCAGATCCTTAACAAGAAGCCCAAGGCAGAAGGCCGCACACTAGCGTAGCCGCAACTGCTTCGGACGGCACTGCCGTGACATCCGAAGCCCAAACATCCAGGTCGCCAGGCTGCGCGATCGCGTTGCCCTGCAACCACGACCAGACCCATGCTAGCAAGACCTCTTCGCAGGCAGGCTTTCAGCTTTTCAATACCACAGGCACATCAAAAGTTGGGTTGGAGAGCACATCCCAAGATAGCCTTGCAAAGTGCATCAACTGAGCTCACGGGGCCCCAGTGCCATCACTGAAAACCAGGCAAATGTCTCACAGCAAAAGCGAATAGGCACCTTCAAAACGAAGTAGCTTGATCTTCGTCTCAACTCCGCCCGGCGCGGAAAAGCCACCCAAGCCATCCAACCCGACAACCCGATGACAAGGGATGATAATCGGTATCGGATTTGACCCGCAGGCCTGCCCGACAGGCTGCGGCGCAACTTCCAGCTTGTCCGCTATGTCACCATAGGTGATTGTCTGCCCCATCGGGATGGCCCGCATTTCGGTATAGACCTGCTGCTGAAATGGAGTCCCGCGCGGCGCAAGCGGAAGATCGAACTCGCTCAATCTTCCCGCGAAATACGCTTCCAGCTGCAACGCGGCTTCGTCGGCCGCCCCCACTGTTTCACCAAACTCCCTGCCATCCCAAACGAGCTTGGTGATTGCGCCATCTTCCTCAACCACGCCAATCATGCCAAATGGCGAAGCGACGGCGCGCATGCAAACGTCACCATCAGACATGGCTGCCGATTACCCGCAGTCGCGACAGATATCGTTCCAACAGTGCCGCATGCAGCGGGTGAAACCGCGACGGCAACGATGCCCGTAGCAATCCCATTTCCAATCCGCTACGCAATCTCGCCGACACAGCTTGCACTCTCGACGACAACTATACTGCGCCGGTTCCAGCAGAGATCCACGATCCGATAGCAGGCCGCGAAGGTAGGGCAGGCCTGAACTTGCCTTTATCGCTACAGTCGATTGGGCTGACGCGGTAGGTGCCAAGCTCTGCGCCCCTTCCATCGCTCCAGCCGTCGAGATCGCACCGCTGAACAAAACCAGTACCATGATTAACGAAGACACGAGCAATCGAACCATAACCAACCTCCACCGGCATAAACCGCACCATCGGACGCGCATCAGCGCGATCTGCGGACGCGAATCTCGAAAAGAGCGCGCCGCTTATTCTACAACCCATTTTCGAAGGTGACGAGCCGAACCGCAAATCATGCCGAAGAGGGATGTCCAATCAAAAAGGGCTGGGTAGCGACCCCCAGCCCTTTCCGTCCCGATTTCCGGGATTGGACACCTGCATCCAGGTTGCTCAGACCTGATGCTGACATCAAAAAGCGTGCACCACAGGGACTGCGGTCACGCGATTTTACCCGCCGGTCAAAGACAAAAATCGGCGGCACAAGGTTTCAATGTTCCATTCAACGTAGCGGGCTTGAGACAACGTCTCATAGCGAAGGTGCCGGCTTGAGCCTGTTTGCACCCGGGAGATTGCCCTGCGTGTCGCACGAAACACGAACCGTCATGTTACAACGCTGCGTCCCGTGCCATCGGAGTTGCCGATGCACAGGAATCACGCAGTACTCCAACTAAAGGAATATCCTTCATTTTATTGTTTTGTCACGCGATTTAAGGTCCAGCCTACACTTGCGACACCGACTGCTGACTTTTAAGACTCACCCCTGAACCAAATCTGACACCGACCGGCGGATCAAGCATGCACGCTGGACAAGCATCAGAATCAACCGGGCACTCATCGAGAGTGCCCAGCCACGAGCCAACAATCACCGGTGAGACCTTCGTATGTCACATAACGCCTTCGGACATCTGTTTCGAATGACAACCTGGGGTGAGAGCCACGGCCCGGCGATCGGGTGCACCGTTGATGGCTGCCCGCCCGGACTTCCGCTGACAGCTGAGTTCATCCAATCATTCCTGGACAAACGGCGGCCCGGCCAATCCCGCCATACCACTCAGCGCCGCGAACCGGATGAAGCTCGCATTCTCTCAGGAGTATTTGAGAACGACAGCGGTGAGCAGGTGACGACCGGCACCACCATATCGATTGTCATCGACAACGTAGACCAACGCTCAAAAGACTACGGTGATATTAAGGATAAATATCGCCCAGGGCACGCCGACTATACCTACATCGCCAAGTATGGGATCCGCGACTACCGAGGCGGTGGACGCTCGTCCGCGCGAGAAACAGCCGTGCGCGTGGCCGCCGGGGCCGTGGCGCGCAAGGTCATCCCCGACGTTACCATCCGCGGTGCACTGGTCCAACTCGGACCAAACAAGGTGGACCGCACGCGCTGGGACTGGAACGAAGTGGACAATAATCCCTTCTTCTGCCCCGACCCCGTCGCGGCCAAAGAGTGGGAGAAGTACCTGGATGGCGTACGCAAATCCGGCTCATCAGCGGGTGCTGTGATCGAGATCGTTGCCGAAGGTGCTCCGGCGGGATGGGGCGCTCCAATTTATGGTAAACTTGACCAGGACATCGCTTCCGCGCTGATGAGCATTAATGCGGTCAAGGGCGTTGAAATCGGCGACGGCTTCGCAGCCGCCAGCCTGTCCGGCGAAGACAATGCTGATGAGCTGCGCATCGGAAACGATGGCCAACCGCGCTTCCTTAGTAATCATGCTGGCGGAATTTTGGGTGGGATCTCTACAGGCCAGCCTATTGTGGCCCGGTTCGCCGTCAAGCCGACGTCATCGATTCTCACGCCTCGCCAAACCATTGACCGTTTTGGCACGGAAACTGAGATCTTGACGAAGGGACGCCACGACCCCTGCGTCGGCATCCGTGCCGTACCTGTGGGCGAGGCCATGATGGCACTCGTGCTGGCTGACCACTACCTGCGCCACCGCGCTCAAGTAGGACAATAGGGAGAAAACAGTGGCAGGACGTGACGATGTCAAAGCATTGGTCTTCGATGTATTCGGTACAGTCGTCGACTGGCGCTCAAGTTGTATCCGCGAGCTGACATCATTCGGCAATGCGCGTGGTATCACCAATGTCGATTGGGAGAAATTCGCCGACGACTGGCGCGGCCTCTATCAGCCGTCCATGGAAGATGTACGCGCGAAGCGACGTGAGTTCACCATCCTCGACACCCTGCACCGCGAAAGCCTGGTCACACTGCTTCGCCGCTATGACGTTCCGATGCTGGCTGAGCACGAAATCGAGCACCTTGTCAGCATCTGGCATCGGCTCACGCCCTGGCCTGACAGCGTCGAGGGATTGTATCGCCTCAAGCGCAACTACATCATTGGTACGCTCTCCAATGGCAACATTGGCTTGTTGACCCGGTTGGCCAAGCACGCCGGTCTGCCGTGGGATGTGATCCTGGGCGCGGAAGTGGCACAGCACTATAAGCCACAGCCAGAAGCCTACCGCCGCACGGCAGCAGCTCTCAATTTGGAACCCCACGAATGCATGCTGGTCGCCGCCCACAATGACGACCTGCAGGCCGCCGCAAGTGTTGGTTTCCGCACAGCGTTTGTCGTTCGACCAACAGAATACGGCCCGAACTCAACCAAGGACCAAAACGCCGAGCGCGCATGGGATGTCGTCACCGACAGCTTCCATGGTGTAGCAGACGCTATGGGATGCTCACGCTACTGATCCGGAAGAATCATCAATCTACGAAGTCTCGTCCTGATCGACCTTAACGAGCTTCTTGCCGGTAATCATTGCGCCAATAAGATTCTCGCGCTTCCAAACGAGATAGAACAGGCCCGCGAAAACGTGCAGCCCGACAAGCGCGAGCAAGATCCGCGAATTGTAATAATGGATGGCATTCATTTGCAGAATCGTACTGGAGCTGACGTACCCTGCAAGCGGGCCACTGGAAAATAGCCCATCATCTTCAGCAAATAGCCCCGTCGTCACTTGCACCGCCAACGACACCAACATGGCAAGGACAGACAAGCTGCCAATCGGATTGTGACCAGGAGTACCGCTCGGCTCGCGTCGGAAGACTGTCGCCAAATAGCGAAATACGCTCACCGGCCCATGAAACAAGCCAACCAGACGAACCGGCTTCGGACCGATCAATCCCCAAAGCAGCCGAAA
>JANQOL010000293.1 GCA_028289675.1 Pirellulaceae bacterium | reverse complement strand
CTCAGGCGTTTGTGGTCAGTCTGCTGTTCCACGTCGTGCTGATTCTTGGATTGGCTATTTTGCCGATCGTGGTACAGCCCGAGCAGAAAGCGATGGAGTTCACTGCTGCTGTGCCATTGGAGGAGGATGAAGAGTTCACCTTGATCGAAGAGGTTGCGTTCTCTGAAGACCCGGCCACCGAGGTTGGCGCGAACAGCAATTCCGATTCAGCTCAAGCTTTGAGTATGGCTCCGGTGCTGAGTACGGTCTCTGAAATTCCTTCTCCTTCGTTCGAGCCGCCTTCAATCAACGCCACATTTGAGCTGAACAATCAAATACAACAGGCCGTCGGTTTGGTGCGGTCCGACGTGGCCGTCAAAGGGATGACGGGCGTTGGCACGACCGGCACCGATGGGGCCGTGGATCGAATTACGTACGAGCTGTTACGTTCGATGGAGGAGCGGCCCACGCTGGTCGTCTGGTTTTTTGATCAATCAGGTAGCTTGCAGAAACGCCGCCAAGAGATTCGTGATCGCTTCAACCGCATTTACGAAGAGTTGGGAATTATCGGCCGGCAAGAGAATCCAGATCGCAAGGATCGGGACGAGCCGCTGCTGACCAGCGTGTTTGCGTTTGGAGAGCAGGTCAATCTACTGACTCCCAAGCCGACCGCTGACGTCGACGAGATCCGTTCCGTCATTGATGCCATCGAAATGGACTCGTCTGGCGTCGAACGCGTGTTTTCGGCACTGTACAAGGGCGTTGAGAAATTCCGTTCGTTTCGCAGCAGTCGCACCGGACGTGGGCCGGAACGCAACGTCGTTTTCATTGCGGTAACGGACGAGCGGGGCGATGACGTCCAAGGCTTGGAAGCGACAATTCGCGAATGCCGCAAGTTCGCCATACCGGTTTACGTGATCGGTGTGCCCGCTCCATTTGGACGGGAGTTCACTTATGTGAAGTATGTGGACCCGGATCCCAAGTACGACCAAACGCCACGCTGGGCACAAGTCGACCAGGGCCCTGAGTCGATCTTGCCGGAACGGATCAAATTGGGTTACCGCGATGATTTTTATAACGAACCCGTCGTGGATTCGGGGTTCGGCCCCTATGCACTTAGCCGCCTGGCCTACGAAACCAATGGCATTTACTTCACGGTGCACCCCAACCGCAGCTTGGGACGTCGCGTCCGGCGCGGAGAGATCGACACCTTTGCTTCCAACTTGGAGTATTTCTTCGACCCGGAGGTCATGGCCAAGTATCGGCCGGATTATGTGTCCAATGATGAATACATGAAGCGTGTCAGTGCCAGTCCTCTACGGCAACTGATCGTCAAGGCTGCCGCGCTACCGCGTGTCGAGACACTGATCAATCCCAAGACACGCTTCGTCAAACGAACCGAAGCTACCCTAGCCAACGAGCTGACTCAGGCGCAACGAGTCGCGGCACGAGTGGAGCCCCAGTTGATGCAAGTCGCCGAACTGCTCAAGACGGGCGAGCAGCATCGTGATAGAGAAGCTTCGCCGCGCTGGTTGGCAGCCTTCGATTTGGCCCTAGGTACGATTTTGGCGCACAAGGTGCGCGCGGAATCTTACAATGCCATGTTGGCCAAAGCAAAACGCGGAATGAACTTTGAAAAGGAGAAGAGCAACACGTGGATACTGCGTCCAGTCAATGAGATCTCCGTTGGTAGCCGGCTTGAGAAAGATGGCGAGCGGGCGAAAGAGCTGCTGAAATCCGTGGTCGAGCAGCACCGTGGTACGCCATGGGGGTTGCTGGCCATGCGTGAACTGAGTCGTCCCGTGGGCTGGAAATGGGTGGAGTCCTACACGGACCTGAATCCACCCCAGCGGAACAACCGGACCGGAAACAACAATCCGCCTCGAGCGGCCCGAGACGATCAGGCGCGCATGCTCGATAAACCACCGCCCAAACGACCCATACCTAAGCTGTAGGTTTTGGCGATAGCCCTAGCGGATTTCTTCTGCCGATTCGCCTTCTGCCACGCGCTCTTCGCTCGACAACTCAGCAAAGAGCTTGGCAGCTGAGGCGAGCAGGTGTCCATACAGGCCTGCGTCATATTTGTCGTGGTGCACTGTCTCCAAGGCGGGGAATGCCGGTTCGGAGAACTGGAAACTGCCGCTGGGACCCATGCGAATATCGTGAATCCGCACATCTTGGCTGTCGTAGGCGATGACTCGCTGCTCATCATCGAGTTCGATTGAGGAGCTTTCAAAGCCGGGTTCATTCAACTTGGGCTCCAGTTGAGTCCATGTTGTGAGACCGTCCGACTGGACCGGGGGCAGCCACAGCCGCCCGGTTGTGATGGAATACTGAATCAGCTCTCGACGGCCGTGCTCGGTGGCAATATGGTTCGATGCCAAGGCCCGCTGCCACGAGGCGCCGGTCGAACGCGTTTCGGTGACCAATGCCCCAGAAATGTTGAAGTTGTATTTGCCGACCGAATTGCGGTCGATGCTGACATTCAGGCTGGGAAACGCGGCCTGGCCAATCTCGTGAATGGCCTCCTCAGGCGCTAGATAGTAACGGGATCGGTTGTTGTTGGCCGAGTAGGCGGCTAGCAAACTGCCGTTCAATTCCAGCCCAAAGGCGACTTGGCCACGTGCCGCGTCCAGACCGAAGAGTCCTGAGCACTCCCGGCCGTTGTCGTTGCGGAACGAAAATTTGACCTCAATTTGGTCAATACCATTCGACCTGAATCGTTCCGTCACTCGCTCGAACAAGCTCTCGAGCTCATCCAACGTTTGCGACTGGTGTGCCAATACCTCGACCAACTGCCGGCTGCAGGCAGCCCACTGCGAATTCGGAAATCGTTCCACGGCACCCGCCAGCGAGTCGTGAGCCGCAGTGGTCCGCCCGACTCGATTCAGCGCCAAGGCGTACCAAAAATACAATTGCGGTTTCAGTTCCGCAGGTGCCTCGGGGATCAGGCTCTCCAGACGTTCGATGGCCAATTCCACCTGCCCGTTCCGCAAGGAATTCTCAATGACGATTTGCTGAACGTCGATTTGCTGCCGCTGATCCGCTGACAGGGTTTGATACAGGACTTGTTGGATGGCCCGCGAAGTTTCGTTCTTGTGGAACGGTTGCAGGTTGACGAAGCGTTGGAGGTTGGAATGCTTATCGCCGAAGGCTGCTTCGGCGATGCTCTTGGTGTCTGCGTCTTTGCAATTCTTCAGCTTGTGGGCACAGGCTGCTTGCAAGCGAGCGTCTTTGGCGATCAGGCTAGTCAACGCGCATTGCAGCAGAAAAGCATTATCATCCAACACCCCCGGACCAAAACGGAAGATGCCCAACTGAACCGCGCCGCAGTGCCGAGCGCAAAAGTCTGCGTCGATGGGGCCCTGCTGCGCTGAGAATTCGGCCGTCAGTACTTCCCGATAGGCTTTGGCGTTCTCAAACGTGGTGGCCAAGTACCTGGCTTGCAAACTGGACGAGGCACGCATCAATAACCCGCGTTGTAGCCGTTGAGTTTCCGCCTTCAAACCTCGGACCTTGGATACCATCAGCAGTTCAAACAGGTTGTCCAAGTCCGTCTGTGTCGCAGCGGCGCTCGCCAGTTCGTCAACACTTTCCTGACACAACTGTTGGAATTGCCCGACCGGCATCCTCTCCAGTTGGGTTTTGCCTTGCGCTACCACGGTGCCGACCAGGCTAGTCGTCGCGAACAAACACCATAGCAATCGCGCAATTGGAATGCGGTTGGAAACAGCACGGTAGCGGTGCAAAGCAACTGAGCGACGATCCTGAGATCGCATGGCATGACCTCTTGGTTTGTGGACAGTGTCGAATAATCGACGCGAATGTTCCGTTGGTGTAGCACATCCAAGCAAGCCGGGTCGAGAGCTGTGTAGCAACCTGTTGGACCCGACGGCGGGCGAAGTCAAGTTCGTAGGTCGTGGTCTTGGGTTGCATGGCCGAAAGGCAGCCTACAGCGGATGGGGCGTGCTCGGTGTAGCTGCAGGTGGCCATACTCTAAGGCGTCGGTACAAACGAGTGAGTTGTGCGGCAATGCAGTCAATTGGATTCGGGGCCACTCCTCCGTCTGGCTTTGATTTTCAGGTAGGGAGGGAAGAAGGCCGCGCGGTGTTCCGGTGAGTTCGGCGTGGCCCACAAGTCGGACCTGCAAGGTTCGCTGAGATCCTCTACGACGAATCCCGCACGACAGAGGTGCCCAATCAAACTTGCCAAGCTGTGTACGTACTCGTGCGTTCCAGGTTCGCGATGTGCGTTCTGCTGCTGCGCTAGTTCCGAGCGCGATGAATCGGGTACTGGATCCAGCGGATGATTGGTGCGCTGAAACGGAACGATGTAGCCATCGACCGGATGACTGGCCGTGTTGACGCATTGGGCAGACTGGAGCGACGCCGGCGATTTTTGCTGGCTTACGTACAGGCCCCCTGGCACCAGCACTCGAGCTACTTCGTCATATACCGCGATCGTCGAAGGTGCGTAGCAGAGGCTCACTGGGTGGACCACGATGTCGAAGCTGGCCGGCGGTAGCGCCGACAGGTCGTCCATCGAAGCCAGTTGTGTTCGTACTCGATCTTGGAGCCCAGCCCGGTCCGCCAACTGCCGATCGTATTGAAGTGCGGCATCACAGGTGTCCACAACTGTCACTTGGGCGCCGGCCATCGCCAACAGCGGGCCGTGGGTGGCACCTCCGGCAGCGAGGCAGAGTACGTTTTTGTCGACCAGTCCTTCCTGTATCAGCCATGCATCCAGAGAGGCTTCAGCTGTCTGTCGGTCGGTCGGAACGAGGTGGTTTACAAACCGCCCTGACTCCACCAGCGTCGTCCAGGCTTGCAGATTCTCCGAGTGCCAATCTCGATTTGCCGAAGTCTCCGCCCAAGTGGCCAATTCTTCAAACAGGTCGACCAGGCGGGCGGCATTTGGACGAGTGAGCCGACGGTGGATCGCATCCATCGGACTAAAGACGCCGCCGGCAATTTGGATTCGCGGTGGCACCGGTTCGTCCAATGCCAGCCAATGTCCCGAGAACTGCCTAATGCAGGTCTCACCAAACCAGGCCCCGTAGCAAGGGACGATGGCATCAAAATCGATCGGTTGCTGTTCGCGCAGACGATCCAATAGCTGGTCAACGACTGCAGGCTGCAAGGTGGCTTGCACTCCTTGGTCTTTGGCATGCAATGCGGCGACCTGAGCCAGCTGCTGCAAATGCTTCAAATTGCTCATAGCTTCATCATGGGTTAAAGTGACGACTCGGATTCGCTTGGTCTTTTCATTCTACGGAGTTGAACTCATGTTCCCTCGTCTTGTTGCTGGATTGTTGTCGCTCGCTCTGCTGACCGGAGTCTCTTTCGCCGACACCGTGCCCGACGGAATGTGGAAATGGTCTTCAGAAATCGGTGGACAGACCATCAACAGCTCCCTCGAGTTGGAAACCGAGGGCAAGCAGCTGTGGGGCACGTACAAAGACCAAAATGTTGAAGCTGAAATCGAGAACGCGGAGGTCGACGGTCGCAACATCTGGTTTGAGCTGAACGTCGAGGTGCAAGGAGCTGAACTGACAGCTAAGTTCAATGGTGAAATCGATGACGAGGAGATTGAAGGGTCAGTCGAAGTTTGGATCAACGGCGAGGAAAGTGGTGAATTCGATTGGTTGGCCAAACGCGATGTGTCGGCTGCCCAAGTTGTTGGGAGCTGGGAATTTGAATTTACTTCGCCCGACGGTGTAGATCATTCGCCGACATTGGTGGTGAGTGAGAAAGGTAAGGAACTGGTCGGGACGCTCTCTGACGGTGACGGAGCCGCGGAGGTCTTGGTAAAGAATTTTCAGCTGGTTGACAATCAGTTTTCGTTTGAGCTGATGACGAAGTATGAAGGCTCCAACTTGGACCTGAAATACATTTGTCGTCCACAGGGCAACAAACTGACCGGCATGCTCGAATACGATTTGGAAGGTAACTCCGGAGAGTTCGAGATCGCTGCTCGGCGACGCGCATTGCCGCGCTCGGTGCGAGCGATGCTAGGCACCTGGGAGTTCAAGGTAACCGACCCTGATGGAATCCAGCACAATCCCGTGTTGACGCTGGCTGACGACAGTGGCAAGCTGGCCGCAAAACTGAATAGCGAAATCTTGCAATTGGACATCCAAGATCCCCAGGTCAATGACGGTGAGTTGACATTCAAGTTCACCAGTGACCACGGCGGTGAGGGAGTCGAACTGACCTGGCATTCCAGGATGGATGGAGCGGACAAGATGAGCGGCAAGTTGGAATACGACGCGGGAGGCGAGACCGGTGAATTGGACCTAACGGGCGAGCGTCGATCCTAGCGCCCTTATTGCGATGTCAGAAACGCGCGAAGTGACGTTGACATACTCGCGCAGCTTCAACTTGCGTCATCAAAGCACGGGTTGCTCATTCCGTCGAAAATAGGCCGCATCAAAAGTAAACATGCTCTAGTTGGGCCAATGTAGTTTGAATTCACTGCTCTCCCTTTCTAAGACGAGGCGTTCGATGCTGCGTCCTATCGCGTTCTGTCTGCTGTGTGGTGCTGTATGTGTGGAGAGCTCAGTAGTCTTCGCTGAGCCACCGGGTGAGAAGTTGGTGTACCGGACGATTCAAGGCGGGGATTTGCATGTGTACGTGTCTAAGCCGGATGCTTGGAAGCCTACGGATCGGCGACCGGCGGTGGTGTTTTTTCATGGTGGCGGATGGACCGGCGGGGCGCCGGGACAGTTCACCGAACATGCTCAGTACTTTGCCTCGCGTGGCCTGGTTTGCTTTCAAGTCGAATACCGGTTGCTAGACAAGTCCGCCAAGGAACCTCCCGAGTCGTGTACCCAGGACGCGGTCGCGGCCTTACGCTGGGTGCGGTCCCGAGCGAAAAAATTCGGCATCGATCCGCGGCGTATCGCCTCGGCCGGAGGATCGGCGGGAGGTCATTTGGCCGCTTATCTAGGTTGTGTGGATGTAGCTGCCAGCGCAAACTCGGCCGCCGACGCAGCTGACCAGGTGTCAGCCAAGAGCGATGCGATGCTGCTCTTCAATCCGGTGTACGACAACGGACCAGGCGGCTGGGGAACCGCGCGTGTTGGTGCTCGCTATCCTGAATTCTCTCCGCTGCACAACTTGAGTGCCGACGACCCACCGTCCATCGTGTTTCTTGGTTCCAAGGACAAGTTGATCCCGGTGGCCACGGCCGAGCAGTTTCGTGACCGCTGCCAGCAGTTGGGCATCGAAAGCGAACTGCACGTCTATGAAGGACAGCCGCACGGCTTCTTCAACGCCAACCGCTCCGGGGGACGTTACTACTACGAAACTGTTTTGGCCGCCGATGAGTTTTTGATCAGGTTAGATTGGCTGTCGGGACAGCCAACACTGCAGAAGCCGGAACTTGGAGCGACATCACCGAAGGCAAGTTCGGGAAAATAGTCACCGGCCGATTTGCACTCCGACTTCCACCACAGGGAAACCCCACATGCGCATGGGCGTCTGGATACTTCGATCGGTCATCGCGTTGTCAGTGACCGCGTTGGTCGTTACCAGTCCATCAGGCCTATGTGCCCAAGAGCCAGCCGTCGGGGTGGCGGCCGAAAACGTGGTGTTGGTCACCTTGGATGGCCTGCGTGGCGAGGAGGTCTTTGGCGGGGCGGATGTCAGATTGATGATTGAGGAGCTGGGTTGCGAAAAACCCGACGAGATACTGCAGAGATATGCCTCGGGATCGCCCGTAGAAAACCGCCGCACTCTGCTGCCTTTCCTGTGGAAGCAAATTGATCAAGGTGGTTGGATTGCCGGGGATTGGGAGCGTGATAGCCAAGTCGAGGTAACGAACGGGCGGTTCTTTTCTTACCCAGGATACAATGAGATCCTCTGTGGCTTTGCGGATCCAAACGTGGATTCGAATGCCAAGAAATACAATGCTAACCGGACGGTGTTGGAATGGTTGAATGGTCAGCCCGACTACCAGGGACGAGTGGCGGCGTTTTGCTCATGGGACGTATTCCCCTTTATTATCAACGACCGACGTAGTGGCATTTCAGTGAATGCTGGCTGGCAACCCATTACAACGGGTCGCCCTGATGTGGTGCAAACCCTGAATTACAGCGCCGAGCACCTCTTTCACGAATGGGCTGGTGTTCGCTACGACGTGTTCACTGCCTCGGCGGCGATCGAGGCCATGCTGACAACACAGCCTCGCGTGCTGTACGTGGCATTGGGTGAGACGGACGATTGGGCACATGCCGGACGCTATGATCGCTACCTGCTTACGGCGCAACAAAATGATGCATTTATTCGACGTCTGTGGGAACAGTCGCAGCGGTCGTCTCACTACCGCGACCGGACGGCGTTTCTAATCACAACTGATCATGGTCGTGGCGGTGGTCGTGAAGGCTGGAAGAATCACGGGGCCCACTTACCGGGATCCGAGCGGATTTGGGTGGCCGCGTTCGGAGCTGGCGTGACTGCAAAAGGACCTGACGAAGGCGGCCGGTTTCGCCAGGCGCAAGTAGCCGCTACGGTCGCGGCTCTCTTAGGAGAGGATTTCTGCGCGGCAAATTCACAGATTGATCGGCCACTGCCGATTCACTGATGTGATCTAGCTACGGCTGCGGGCCGACCGCGTTGGATTCAAGTTCCTCTTGAACTCGTTCCACGATGTGCCGCCCGATTTCCAGCGACGCAGTTGCTGCCGGGCTGGGAGCGTTGCAAACGTGAACCATGCGCGGGCCGGTCACCCATAGAAAATCGTCCACCATGGATCCATCCGGTGCGATCGCTTGCGCGCGAACTCCCGCACGACAAGGCCGCAAATCCTGAGATCGAATAGCCGGGATCAGACGACGCAGCGCCTTGACGAAGGCCCCCTTGGACAGCGAGCGGTGAATTTCTCCCAGTCCCATCCGCCAGTGGGACGCCGCCAACTTCAAGAATCCTTGATAAGACAGAGACTCGGCGACGTCGGCTGCAGAGATCTTTCCCCAGGAATAGCCTTCGCGCGCCAACGCAAACACAGCATTGGGGCCACACTCGACATCTCCACTAACCATGCGTGTGAAGTGCACGCCCAGAAAGGGAAACTTGGGATCAGGAACGGGGTAAATCAGATTACGGCACAAGCGGCGGCTCTCGGGCGTCAACTCGTAGTACTCTCCGCGGAACGGGACGATTTTGGCCGGCGGTTTCAAGCCCGATAGGCGAGCGAGGCGATCGCTTTGCAGCCCACCGCAAGCGATCAGCCAACCCGCGGTATGATTCGACTTGTTGGTACCTACTTCAACTTGTTGACGATCGGCCGAAATCTTGTGGACGGTTTCGCCAAGCACCACTTGATGGCCCGCTTGCTTCAACAACATCGCTAGACGTTCACAGATCGCCGAGTAGTCAGCAATGCCGGACTCGGGGACATGGATCGCTTGAACGCCCGCTGCTTCGGGTTCCAGTTCCCGCAAGACACGGCGATCGATGATCTCGCAGCGGATGCCGTTCTGCTGGCCGCGTTGATAAATGGCCTCTAGCCGCGGCACTTCCGCCGCGTCCACAGCCACAATGACTTTGCCGCACAGCTCATACGGCAACGACTGCTCGTCACAGAAGGCTTGCATGGCCAACTTGCCCGCGCGGCAAGTCGTGGCTTTGAGCGATCCTGGCTTGTAGTAGATGCCCGAGTGCAATACACCGGAATTGCGGCCGGACTGATGA
>JANQOL010000279.1 GCA_028289675.1 Pirellulaceae bacterium | reverse complement strand
TTCTTGGCCGATTGAACAGGTAGTCCGGCTGCTAGATCTGTTGGATCATCTGCGGCGGGAACACCGCGCCGAGCAGCGTGCTCAGCGGCAGTTGGATGAAGTCCGCCAAACTCTGGAGCAGTTTGAACAGTCCGTCGCCAAGATCAGCAGTCAACTGGAGGAAGCTGGTGGCCCCGCAGCCGAGGTTCGGGCGATGAATTGGCTGCGCACCTTGCATACTCAGCGAGACGAGCGGTCCCAACGGATTCGGCTCGTTTCGCGCATCGAGCATCGGCAGCGTCGGGTGCAGGAGTTAAGCGAGCGTCTGCGCAGTTTAGATCAGCGGCTGGCGGCAGTGTGCGCTGCCACGGGGGCGGCCGACAGTGCGACAGCGGCCGGGATTATGGATCGCGTTGTCCAGGCCGATCGAGTGCGCAGTGAATTGCGGCAACTGACGGCTTCGTTGACCGCGTATTGCCCAGATCGTCCGTTAGATGTTTTCTTGGAAGAGTTGGATGGCAGCGATGCTCCGACAATGGAGTTGGATTTGCAAGAATGCTCGCAAAAACTAGAGCAGTTGGATGGGCAGCGGCAGCAGGCCGATGAGCAAACGGGGGCTATCCAGCAACAGTTGGCTCAGCTGGCGCAGAGTCACGAGGCGGGCCGGCGGTTGCAAGCGTTGCATCACCAACGTGGTGAATTGGCTGAGCTGGCGGATCAGTGGGTGTTGGAGCGGCTGGCCCAAGAGCTACTGAAACGGTCTGTCGAGCGGTTTACTCAGGAAAATGAACCCGAGTTGTTGCAGCTATCCCGCCGATACTTGGCTCAATTGACCGGCGAAAGGTATGTGTCGCTTGAACACGACCAGTCCAGCAAGGGGCAGTTTGTGGTTCGCAACGCCAGCGGCGAAGCCTTTACGCCAGACCGACTGAGTACCGGCACGCGCGAGCAATTGTACTTGGCGATTCGCATGGCCTTTATTACTCATCACGCGCAAGAGCACGAACCACTGCCAGTGATTATGGATGATTGTTTTGTCAACTTTGATGACCAGCGGGCTGCACACGCGTTGGAAGCGATCCGAAACTGGGATGCCAGAACGCAGACAATTCTGCTCAGTTGCCATTCGAGGATGGTCCACTTGCTGGCGCGGCAGGCGCCGGACACACCGTTGGTTCTGCTGGACGGCGGGTCGTGCGACACCGTGGGGCAATTCGCCAGCGAATTACAAACGCTGTAATCCGACTGGCAAGGAAATTTTTGCGTGGGGCGACTCAGGGTCGTTTCGAAACGCGTCCGCTGTCGGTTGTTTCCGGACTACAATAGCGGGTTGACTTCCCACCGACAGTTGATGACCTCCATGTTTACGTTCGCTCTCCCAACTCGTCTCGGCGCGGCTGCCTTGTTGTTCGTGGCCACAGCTGTGCGTGCTCCATGCGCGTGGTCACAAACCGCTGGCGAGGTAGATGCCGCTGCGGCACGTAAGAAAGAGCTGTTGGTGCGTGCCAGTCAGGCTCGCGACGAGAATCGGCAACGTTTGCGTTCGGCGTACGGGGCTGGCAAAGTGACGTATGTTTTGCACGAGGCTGGACAAACCGATCCGCTGACTTTGTTGGACGCCGATGTCCAGTTCTTTTACGAAGAACCCAAGTTCCATATCCACTTGGCCTACGATCAACGGCTGCTGGAAAACGTCCAAAGGAAAACGGTCGGTGAAGCCGCGGACGTTCCACGCTGGATTCCGTCGCAAGTGACCGAGCAGGTCGTCATCTTCGACGGCAATGGTCTGCATTCCGTGGAGCATCGTGCCGATGGGTCGTGTCAGGGGACGATCTATTTTGGGTTCGCCAAATTGGGAGTGCTTCGATCGGCGGGATTCCCGTTTTCCAATCCCGTGGATCTGAGCGAAGGTGCCCTCAAGTTGGAAGACGTCAACGAGGGGCAACTATCGTTGATTCCGTTCGGCCGCGGCGGGTTCATGGGCACGGAAATCAAGAACACGTATCGCTTGAAGTTCTTCGTGTTTGACGGGTTTGGTTACGAGCTGAAGCGCGTCAGTTCCTATCGCACGGGCGAATCGCAGCCCTTTCGGGACTTCTTGATGACCTGGGAGGAATCAAACGGAATTCACTACGTCCGCCGGTACTTAAACACCGTGACCTCAGCGCATGGCAACACGGGGTCGTCGGCACAAACCACCAAGAAGCTGGCCGTGGAATATCATCGTTTCGAGGCGAACGCGGCCATTAGTCCGACCGTTTTTAGCTTGGCATCGGTCGACATCCCGGCTGGATCCGTGTTTCTGGACCGGCGCAGTAACGTTAATGGTGGCCCCAAGAAGCTAACCTTTGCCGACGCCCAGTTGCGACCGTTGATCGAGCAAGCCACGACGGAATCCAAGTAGCTCTGCGAAAGTTCCTGGTCGCGATACAGCTGGTTGCTGCGATAGGGTTACTTTTTGCGATACAGTTCGATTTGAAATGGTCCGCGAAACAGCAATAGCAGTGCGCCTGAACGGGCGAAGCGATCAAAAACCAACTTGAGGAAGTGTTCTTCGCCCGGCCAGGGATAAGCAAAGATGATGGCAAAATCTTGCACACTGCAATCGTGGGCCGGGTAAGCTGGCTCGGCATCATGCGTCAGCGAGACCAGCGGATCGTCGGCTTCCGCGAGATTGCGGGCACCGTGCGGTAGAAAGTTGCCGTGCCAGATCTCGCCCGACAGATTGGCTGACGCAAGCAGCGCTTGGCCCTCTTGGCACAGGAACTCTTCCGCCTCGATGCCGACAGCTTCGAATCCCAAGGCCGCGGCAACACCAGTGACAACTCCGAACCCGCAGCCCCACTCCACGAACATCCGTCCGTCGATCAGTCCGCTCTGTTCACAGTCCAGCAACGCACGCGCGACAAATTCGAAGTCGCATTCAACATACTGTGGCAGTGGTTTGGTCGGGAACTGGTCCCAATAGCGTTGCACACGGGCCTGAGCCAGTTCGAGCCAGACTCGGACATCGGCAGGCAGCGTCGAAGAGGTGTTCGTCAGAGGGATTTCAAACAGAGTCATCGCCAGCCTTCGAGCATCTTTGCCTTGGGTAGTGCCAGTTTTGGACGCAACGAGCGACCACAAATGTTACGAAGCGGATATCTATCCGTCCGACTGCATACGTGTGGACTGACCAAGCGGCGCGGTTGGATGGCGCGTCCATTGATCACTACTTCACCCGAAGACTATCTACATGAAACGTAAAGCGCTTCAGTCGGATTCGCAATTTCGCCAAAACTCTTCGGCTGTCGACCATACGAGCTGAATTTCCCACACGACAGCCTCCCGCGTTCCCAGGCCGTTCCGGTTTGCATCGTTTAACGTCAATTCTTGACGTGGCCGAGACGATAGGCGTCGGATAGAGGGAGAAATGCGCCTGGGTTTTGCTAGCAACTAGCCTGGAGACCGCAGACAACTTCCCCAGAATGCTCGGTGCACCATTGGAGTCCAGGCGACATGATGTCGGAAACTACCACGACCAATTCCAGCTTCCCTATCGTGATTCCCACTCAGTCGGAAGCACCAACAGCTCGTTTGTTGCTGCGAAACGAATTGGGACAAGTGATCCAACAGTGGTTGGTACGTCAAAACAAATGCTCACTAGGTAGTTCGGCCAGTTGTGGTCTGCGGTGCGATTTGCCGGGCATTGCTCCGTATCATGCACTGCTGATTATTGGTGCCCGACAGATATTTGTCCGCGCCTTGGCTCCTCGACTGACCCGCGACGGTCAGCCGGTCAACGAGATTTTGCTCACCGACGAGAACAGTCACTTCGAAATTGCCGGGCACCGTTTTGAATTGACGCGCGGGACGCGCTCGGAGATCGCAGACGATTCGTCCACGCCAGATCAAAGACTCAAGTTCACGCTGGCGCGGCCCTTGGCTCTCGACCAGCGAAAATCACGGGCAGCACAAACGCCACCCAATGCAAGCAGCCCTGCCGAGCGGTCGGAGTCCGCGCCAACTGATTCCAAGTGGGTGGCCAAGATGGTTCAGGCGGCAATCGAGCCGCTGGAATGCCAGATTCACAATCTGCTGGAACCGATGGCGGAACTGCAGCGAGAATCGCGTAAGCAACGGGAGTTGCGGCAGCAATTGCAGGCGTCGCAACAAGCTAATGAATCGATGGCCCCCGCCGTTGGAGAAGCGGAAAACGCATTTCCAAGCTCGGAACAAGTCGAAGAGTTGGCCGCGCGGCAAGCGGCTGCCATGGACGTCATCACCGAACGCATCTCGGACGTTAATCAACAACTGTCGGCCATCGAAAGAATCGTCGTCGAGGATCGCGAGTCGCAGGAGCAAGCGCAGCCAGAACCCGAGGTCAATACAACACACAATACCGCCATCGAGCAATTGCAGTCGGGCATGGTCAGTGTTTCGCAGGCGCTCCAGGATCTGGAGGCGCGCCAGCAGTCCGCTCGCGCCGAAGATCAGACCTGGCGCAGTGAAGTCCAGACGCAATTGGAAGCTCTACGCAGCTCGGTCACCGAGGTGGCGACCCAAGCCGAACGGGCGCAGCTCGCCAGTGAAGAACAAGAGCAGCGGTGGCAGTCCAATCTTCAAAGCCAATTTGATGCCCTGCGACAGTCGGTCGACCAGGTTGCCGAGCGCACCGAGACAATTAGCCAACAGCAGGCCGAAGCCGAGTCCCAGTTCACCAAGGATGAAGAGTGGAAGCGGGACATT
>JANQOL010000269.1 GCA_028289675.1 Pirellulaceae bacterium | reverse complement strand
AGCCTCTCGTGGAAGAGCTACGAATCTGGCCGGCCAACGTTGTAGCAGACGGCACTGAATTTAGGCAAGGCAGACCAAGTTTAGGGGGACGGGCAAAATGAGCGACAGAATTGGCAAATCATGATCTGGGCAATTGCCGATACACCGTAGTGCGACCGCGCCTCACTGCGGCAGCTTGCGCCAGATCAATTCGCGGATCGACTGAGAAAGGATGCTCTGACATCATGCGATCTTACTTCATAGCAATTCATGCTAGCATCATGCTCGGCGGCTGGGCAGTTCACGCTCACGCTCAGAGCGGAGCCTTCGTACCGGGCACCGGCATTGAACTCAAGCAAGTCGGAGACGATTTCGAAGATCCGAATTGGCGCTACATACCCAACAATCCCAAGAGCACCGAAGACATCAACGAACGGCAGAATACGCCCATCGGCAAATCCGCCAATGGACGTTGGTTCGAAGGTATCAAACGCGGACATCCGGACATCGTCAAACGCGTCGAAACGCCGCCGGGCGGCCTACCGGGCAGCACCGGAGCATTACTGCTGCAGTCTTTGCACACGGGCATTCCGAACCGTCCGAGTCACCAGATGCATCAAGAAGACTTCATCTGCAACGTGCAGTATCGGATGGGCGGCAAGATCTCGGTAGCCCAGCAGCCCAGCATCACGACGCGCGTCTTCCTGCCGCCCATCGAGCAATGGGAAAAACGCAGCGGACCGCACTTCGCCTTCCGGGCCGCCCTGGAAACCACCAAGATCGAGACCAAACAGCGGTTTCTTTTTTCTTCCACGGAGAAGGAGAACGAAGTCTATTGGCCTGGATTGTTCATCCTGCTGGAAAGCAAGCATCGGACTGGCAACGAGCACGACTACGCCTACTTCCGCATTCGCTCCAACCGCAACGGTGGCGACTTCAAAGGCCCTCAAATCACCACGACCGGTTGGTGGACCCTGGGCATGTCCTTCTCGGCCAATGGAGCGGTTCACTATTACGCACGGCAGGGTGTCGAAGACTTGACCAGCCAGGACTACCTGACGTCCCAGTTTCCGTACGGCTACCGTTGCGAACGATTTCGTTCTTTCTTCTACAACGTCGTCAATGGAGACAACGGGCGAACGTGGACCACGCCGTTCATCGTGGATGACCCCAAAGTGTTCGTCACCAATGGTGGCCGCGTCGCACGCCGTTAGGCGTTCTTGCTTTGGAGATCGCCGATTTTCGGCGAAGTGAGCCACCTCCCTGGCTGGGCCGCTGGTCTGCGTCGGCGCGACTCGAATTAACGCGCGTCGGCAGCAATCTGTTCGGCCAGCCAGGCCAGCGCCGCATCGCGGTCTGGCAAGAGCTGGTCAAGTTGCCTGGCTCGGACTTGCTCCAAATACGATTTGAACTGAGGTCCAGGCCGGAGCCCAGCGTCGATCAAATCCTGGCCGGTCACCAGTGGCACGGGATCCAACTGGTCCTTTGGGCGGGCCAGTTGCTCGTCCAGCCACCGCAAAGCCGTGGGACTGTCCCCACTACTTTCGCGCGCCTGCAACACATCTCGGGCAAAGCTGACTTGCGGCGAGACCACTAGCGACTGCGTCTCGGACCAGGGCCGGTCGGGCGCAGTGTCCCAAGCGGGTTGCGACTGGCACGCAAAGGACAACACATCCCAGTCTTCATTCGACAGCTTGAGCCGAGACCGAACGTCTTGGAGCGCTGCCAATTGCTGGCCCCGGGGCAGTACGGTGTAGACAATCAATGCCAGCTTGGATTGCCAGGGCAGGGCGGGACACGCGTTTAGCCTGTCACTCAGCAGACGAGATTGCTCCGGCCAAGCGGATTCGACATGAGGCATGATGCCCGCTAGCAATCCCAACTCGGCCCAAGTTTGGACGGCCCAGGCCGCCCGGTCGCAACCCAGCGTCTTGCGCAATTCTTGGGCAATCCGCTCGCCGCTGACCACGCCCAACTCACTTGCACTGGCGGCGATCGCCGCTCTTGTCTCGGGTTCAATCTCAAATCCAAATCGGGCAGCGAATCGCACGGCGCGCAACATCCGCAGTTTGTCCTCTGCGATTCGATCCGTCGCCCGGCCGATAGCTCGGATCAAACCCTGCTCGAGATCGGACTCTCCGCCCACGTAATCGACAACGCGCTCCGCCAGCGGATCATAAAACATGCCATTGATCGTGAAGTCCCGGCGGTAGGCATCTTGTTCCGGCGTGCTAAACGTCACCGCATCTGGATGCCGCCCATCACTGTAGCCGGCATCGGTGCGAAACGTGGCCACATGGATCTGCTGATTGTTGGGACGCGGGGCCAGCACAATAACGACTC
>JANQOL010000262.1 GCA_028289675.1 Pirellulaceae bacterium | reverse complement strand
GCTCGTAGATCCCCACCGCAGTTTATCCCGGACTTGCATCCGGGGTGGGGATGACGACGGCGAGAGACACGCTGTTCAGAGCTAATTCTACATGCTCTGCAGTAGTTCGGTCGCCCATTTATCGCGCTACCCGCCACGCCACCCAACGTCATGGCCACGAAGGTGGCCATCTACGTGTACAACAACTTGCGCTGTGTTCGCGGTCAGGCGCGTAGAACCCACCGCAGTTTATCCCGAACTTGCATCCGGGGTGGGGATGACGAATATGGATGGGTTACCAAGTCCAAGCGGTGTCTCCGGCAAACCGATCGACTGAACTGAGGATATCATTGGTGGTTCGTTACACTGTTTGATAGCTTGATGACGAGCAACCTCAATCGAGCCGCTGCGATGACCAACGAAATCAAACAAGCCGACCGCGAACTGCGCGACGCCATTCAAGCGTTTGTGGCAGATTACGCGCATCCTGACCTTGAACGCTTCAAGCCAGGCATTGCAGCCTGGAGCAGTGAATGGAGTCAGGTTCCGGCGGTCCGCCTACCGGCGGCTGATTTTCTGACCGGGTCGCTTGCAACTGCGGTACCCGCAACCACGCATATGGTCGAGCTGCTGAAGCGGTATGCCGACGACGTCAAGTGGGAGCAAACCTACACCAAGGCCGATAGCGCGATCAGCGAGAAGATGCTCGCGACCTATGGCTTTGTCGAAGTGATCGGCTCACGCGGCCCGTTTGTCAGCGATCAAGTGAGATCCGGTATTGGCGTTTATGGCCCGGGTATTGGCTATCCACCGCATCAGCACAAGGCGGAAGAGATTTACATCGTGCTCGCTGGTGGTGCCGAGTACCAGCTGGACGGGCAGCCGCCGCGGCAGGCAGGACCAGGTGAGTTGGTGTTCGTGCCGTCCAATTTGACCCACGGCTTCTACACCGGCAAAGAAGCCATGGTGGTCTATTATATCTGGCAGGCGGGTGATCTGAGGGAAGTGTCGACGTTTGTTTGAGGTTCGTGTTTTGGAGATCTGATCATGGCGTTGTCCTCGTTTGGCTATTTCACAGTTCGTTCCGATAACTTGGCTGACTGGGAAGACTTTGGACCAAAGTTTCTTGGCCTGCAGCTATTCGAGAAGACCAAGTCCGAGCTGAAATTCCGCATGGATGATCGCAAGCAACGGATCGTCGTGACTTCCGAGCCGGAGGTTGAGACCGTCTTCGGCTGGGAAGTCGATGACGCTGCCGCACTAGACGAATTGGCCGCCCGGCTTGAGAAAGCGGGCACAGCTGTTCACCCCATGACGACAGACACATTAGCTCGGCGCGCCGTTGCCGGCGGCATTGCATTTCAAGATCCTGCCGGGAATCGCCTCGAAGCATTCCACGGCCCGGAGATCGCCAGTGAGCCATTCAAACCAGGCCGCGAGATTTCCGGCTTTCGCACCGGACCAATGGGTATGGGCCACGCTGTTCTGCTGGTTCAACGACTGGAAGATGTGCAGTGGTTTTACCAGGACGTGCTGGGTTTTCGGATCAGCGATTTTGTCCTTGAGCCGTTCAAGGCGTTCTTCTTTCACCTCAACCCGCGTCACCACAGCCT
>JANQOL010000512.1 GCA_028289675.1 Pirellulaceae bacterium | reverse complement strand
GGAAAACCTCAGCGCAGGAAAACCTCAGCGCAGGAAAACCTCAGCGCAGGAAAACCTCAAAGTAAGACCGGAATTCCTGCTCATAGCGAGTTTTCGGATAGGTTTTTAGTCGTCGCTCTGCCGATTGGACTGCTCGCCACGCGCGGACTTCATGCGTTTTCTCAACTGCTGTCCCAAACTGGGTTCTTGGTAATCAAAATAGTCACCCAGTAGTTCCTCAGCCTGTTTCCGCTGTTCCGGGGTCAGCTCCTTGAACAGTTTGGCGCGGGCCGCGGCCTGAATCTCCAAAATGGCCTGTCTAGCTTCGGCCTCGATTTTGGCGGCTCGGTCCGTCAAAGATTGTTTTTGGTCGTCGTGGACACCAATTTCCCGGCCCAGCCGACCATTGACCAGTGACTCGCCCAGCCCCTCCTGGCTAACCTCGATCTGATAGGCCAGTTGCCGAATCCGATCCAGCTGTTCCGGCAACAAGATCTCTTCGATGGCGGCCTCCGCCTCGGCTCGGTTGGCTTTCATCAACTCTCCAAACTGGCCACCATTCAGCTGAATTCGGCCTCCTCCTTGGGTGCGAGCCTGCGTCAACATTTCGGTGATCCGCTTTGAGGCCTCCGACATGATCTTTTTCACGCCGCCAAACTGCCCCTCCGTCAGCTTCAACTCATTGCGAACCGACTCGTTCGACAACAGATTAAACAGCTGAGACCGGTCGCTGGGGTCGACGCCCATCGATTGAAATGAGATTCCACCACCGCTGAAGCCTCGCGTGATGCTGCTAGCCACTCCGCTCGCTACATCGGGCGAAGCCGATCCGACGCTGAGCACCTGAATTGAGGACACCGGTTGGTCATCCTGAGCTGGGGACGAGGCAGCCAGCAGCAGGACGGTCGGAACCATAATCGTCAACGAATACTTGATGCTCACATGAAACTCCTTGGAGAATGGACGAAGCCCTTGAGATGGCATGGTAGGATCGGCTTCGGAACGTGTTGTGGATCGTCTGGTCTGCCCCCGCCTATGCTTGGGGGACCGATCCAGTTATGTTGCCGGACTGTGGTCTTTGTTGCAGCCGGGATCTTGGTAGTGGCCCGGATCTTTATGGCGACTTGGACTTTTGGGGCTGCCCAACGAGTGTGCCCGGTCGGCGCCTCCGGTTTTTCCTACAGCCATCGATTCCGCTGCCCATGAATGCCAATGAAACGGTACGGCGCATTACTTCGAGAAACCTGGTGGCTGTGGATTGTGTTCGTGGTGGGCGGTACCGTGATGTCCATGATCAGTCTCGTATTCTTGGTGACGTTTCCCATCTGCATCTTTACCTTCTTTTGGTTCGCCTTCATTCGCTACGACGAGGAAGGCAATTTCAGAGGTAGCTAGCCAGGCTGGGACCTGAGATTCGCCGACCAATCTGACATGCCAGCAAACCGCCCACTCCAGACCACAGACCACCCAGCCGAGCAGCGTTCCATGGCGCAGGGTTCTAAGACGGCTACGCAGGGTTCCACAACGGCTACGCCGGGTTCCACGACCGATGTAACGTCCGGCACGGAACTCTCGGTGGAACAACTGCGGCAGGCCGTGCAAGTACTGGAGCAAGTCGTCCAGGATCGCGGTCAGTTGTTGAAGCTAACACAAGCTGAGCAAGAGCAATTCCTACGCGCCGCCGGTCGTGCCGCACATCCGGGCAGGGCGGCGCGGCGTCAATTGGTGCGTGCCAGCCGACAACAGCGCCGTCGAGAAAAGAGCCAGCGGAAACAACGCGACGAACAGATTTTGGAACAGACCGGGATTCGGCAACATCAGCAAGTGTCCTATCGACGATTGGGCAGCGCTCCACCAAAACCGGCAATCGCCGTATCACCACCGCCCACCAGCAAGGCGCCCGAAGAACATTTTCTGCCCGCCTTGGAAGTTGCTCGCAACTGCTACACTTGCAAACGCGACTATCACCGTGTCCATTTCTTTTACGACTCACTATGCCCGGACTGCGCGACGTTCAACTGGATCAAGCGCCACCACTCGTACGATCTTTCGGGACGCTACGCTCTGCTGACCGGAGGACGCGTCAAAATCGGTTTTGAGGCAGCCCTCAAGTTGCTGCGGGCCGGCGCTCATGTGATCGTTACCACGCGTTTTCCGAAAGACGCGGCCACACGCTTCGCCGCTCTAGACGATAGCTCGACGTGGCTGGATCGCCTGCAGATCCTGGGTCTCGACCTGCGCCACACGCGCAGCGTCGAACTGATGTGCGATTATCTATGCCGCGAGCTGCCTCGACTGGATTTCATTCTCAACAACGCGTGCCAAACCGTGCGCCGTCCGCCCGGTTTTTACGAACATTTGCTTTCCGAGGAACGACGTCGCGAAGCTGAATTACCAGATTCGGTTGGACAGTTGCTGCGTTACCATGGCCAACTGCTTGAGGAAGCGGGCGAACAGCACAGTTCGCTCGAGTCGGATCAACTGTCGGCGCGCCGTTGGCTGCAGTCGGCGGGCTTGCTGCAGTCCGCTGAACTCTCTCAACTGGCCTTCCTGCCCGATGATCAAATGGCGGACACTCATTTCCCCAGCGGTCGCTACGACCGGGATTTGCAGCAAGTCGACCTGCGAGCCAAGAATAGCTGGCGATTGAAGCTGGACGAAGTCTCCACGATCGAGCTGCTGGAGGTGCACCTGGTCAACGCCGTAGCACCGTTCATCTTGAATGCCCGGCTCAAGCCGCTGATGCTACGCGTCCCGTCGTCGGACAAACACATTGTCAACGTGTCCGCCATGGAGGGTGTCTTTTATCGCGCATTCAAACGCGACACGCATCCTCACACGAATATGGCCAAGGCGGCTCTCAACATGCTGACCCGAACATCCGCGCTCGACTACGTACGCGATGGCATCCATATGAATGCCGTTGACACAGGCTGGATTACCGATGAAGACCCCGTCGAGATCACGGAGAGAAAACAGGCCGAACGTGGCTTTCGGACGCCGCTGGACACTATCGACGCAGCGGCCCGAATCTGCGATCCCATCTTTTCCGGCTTGGCGACCGGCGAGCACGTGTGGGGCAAGTTCTTAAAGGACTACCAGGTTTCCAACTGGTGAGTCTCTCCGGCGGCCAGATCCCATTTTCGCCGCTAAACGTGCGCGTCAGTGGTCGGCATAAAAGATCGATTCCACGTTGCCTCGCAGCACTTGGCGGCCCAATTCAACCGCTCGTGTCTCCGACCAGCCTCGGGCTCGCACAAAGCTGTCGGCCAACACCGTCGCCAGGCACCGCTTGTACATCGCGAATTTGGGCTGGGCAAATTCCAACTTGTACATGTCGCTGTAATAGCCCACCACTTTGTTTCGCGGAACAGCTTCCAAACGCGCTTGCAAATCGCGGGTGATGAAACCAGGCGTATTGCTGTACCACCAGTGGCCATTGCAGACCACGTTGGGGAAGATCCACGCATAGCTCACTAGTTCTTGATTGGTCACGCTGGCCAATACGGAAATAGGAAACGTCACGCCGGGAAACGCATTGAACAGCTCGCGATACTGAATCAGCGAAACGCGGCTGTCGTACAGATCTTGACCTTGAAAAACTCCTCCGGGATAGACGGCGCGGTTGACACCGATCATGAGATCAAAGGGCAATTGAAACTGGCTGCACAGACGCGCCAGTTGCCAAAAGACCCAGTAGCCGAGTGTTTGCGCATCGTCCGCCGAGGCATCCTCGCTTGCTCGCAGAATCCGCTCGAGTGCTTGTCCGGCATCACTGTCACTGATGTCCTGGGGCGAAAAATGGGGCGGCAAACTGATCGCACAAGCTCGGACACCATGAGCCACAAAGTGCTCGAAGCGCTGGCGCAGCGCACGGGCTAGATCGTCCAACGTTTGGACCTGGATCTGAGAGCACTCGGCCAACCGCTGGCGCACGGATGGTTTGATGAAATGGAAGACGAGTTCGTCCGTGCGTAGGCAAGGCACATAACGCTGCGTGTCGAATCCTTGCAGTGGATCATCAAAATCGTTAGTGAGAAAGACGGCCTCCAGCTTGGACCGCTCCAGGACTTGCTGCTCCCAATCCGGTTGATCGAACTTGGCCTGCGCGGCATCGTACAGCTGTTCCCAATTGGACGCGTCCACGCGATCCATCGTCACGTCAAAGAGCGTGCCCGCCGCTTCCAGCAGCCAACTCAACTGCACCGTATTGTCGAGGTGTCCAAGCCCCTCCACCAATCTGCCAACTTTTTCTCGAGGCCCCAACTTGGGGTCTTCAATGACCTCGCGCGGCATGCCCGCCGAATGAGCTAGTTCGGTGTAGTAGTGATAACCAAGAATGTCGGCCAATGTCGTGCTGGCGGGACTGAGTGGGTTGATGTGCGTGTGCGGATCGATCAACACCAGTTGATCGAGTTCGTTGAACAGTCTTGTTTCCAGAGTTTCAGACATGGGTTCTGCAATTGGGGTAGCGAGCATATGGGAATCAAAGCCGGCCAACCCGTGCGTCGATCAGTACGCCCCAGATTGATCAGGCTGGAAGGACCTTTCGTTGCGTCAACCTAAGTCACCGACACTCAAAGTCCTTGCTTTTGCGCGCAAAGTAGTGTCTCGCATTCCAGACGCCGAGGATAGGTGGTGGCGACAGAGATGGCCCGCTTGTCGGTGAATTCGTCAATCTTTCCCCAACCGCCAACTTCGATCCGACGATGCAATCGCTACAAAATGCGGGTTTTGCCCGAGCGACGGCCAATTCGCCCCCACCAACTTTGCTTCCGCGATGTGCAAACGACTACAATAGGAGCGTGCCGACGGCTGCCGCAACAACCGGTACTGGCACGGGCTCATCGGTGACCGTCTTGGCGGGCACCTGCCGGATGGTCGATGTCTCGTCTTGGTGTGTTCGATGTCTCAGTCCAATCGCCGAAATCCTGATGCTGAGGACAGCTTCTTGCAAGATTGCCTGGCCAACTTGCCAGACTCGTCCAGCGGTGCAGGATCTTTTCAATTCGAGACCAGCCATGTGGCCGAGCACTCGACCGGCGGTGCAATGCCCTTGGTGGACGATAATCTCGACCGGCCGTCGGCGGACGATTCTTCTACCGCATCTCCGCGCGGCACGATATCTGGGACACCGCGCGACGCGCATCCAGTGCATCTAGCCACCTCGACATTCTTGAGTCTGTTGATGGTGCTGGCTCTTTTGCTGGTGGCCCGATTGATCGTACCCTCGTTGGTCGAGAACATCCGCTATGGCTGGTACCGCGGACAATTGCGTGCCGAATACGAACTGAGCAATGAACGGCTCAAGAGCGTCTCCCTGGACTCACTTGCGGACGTGTCCCAGCTGGTGTCGCAACGTTTGGGACCGAGTGTTGTCCATATCGACCTGTTGCGGGATTCCGAGATCCGCGAGCAAATCGATCGTCTGACCGGAGGCAGCACGCCGCCCAACCTGCGGTACAAAGGGCAGGGTAGTGGGTTTGTCATCGACAGCGATGGCTACATCATGACTAATCACCATGTGGTGGATGATGTCGGAGCAATTGAAATCACCTTGGGTGATGGCCGCAGGCTACCGGCTGACATTGTCGGCACCGATCCCCTGACTGACTTGGCGGTGCTCAAGGTCGAAGCGCACGAACTGCTGACCATTGAATGGGGAGACAGTCAGGAGGTCGCAGTGGGAACACCTGTGTGGGCCGTCGGCAGCCCTTTCGGTTTACAACAAACGGTTACATTTGGGATCATCAGCGGCAAACATCGAGTTGACTTTCGCGCGACTCAAGATGGCGACAAGCTGCACGGTGGAACTGCCTATGGCGATTTGATGCAGAGCGACGTGGCTCTCAATCCAGGCAATAGCGGCGGTCCCCTCGTGAACTCACTCGGCCAAGTCGTCGGGGTCAACGCGGCCATCCTGGGAGACACATTCCGGGGAGTCAGTTTTTCGATCCCCAGCCAAGTGGCTCAGCAAGTCGCCGAACAACTGATCGAAAACGGAGAAGTTGCCCGGGGTTGGTTGGGCGTTCAACTGGGTGACTTGGACGTCGATGAGAAGTTTAAGGACGACGGCATGCCGCGCGCCGGAGTACGTGTCATGCGTTTTCCATCCAATTTGCCTTCTCCGGCGCAAACAGCCGGCATTCGTGTTGGCGACTTGATTGTGGCGTTCGACGAAGTCCCCGTGTCCGATGTTGCCAAACTGATCCGGTTAATCGGTGAATCGAAAGTAGGCCAAACCGTAACGGTACGAATCGAGCGTGATTCCAAACCGTTGGACATTGAAGTCCGGCTGGAACGCCGAGATCCCAAACTGCTGGAGAAACGAAGCCGCCCATGAGGCTCCTGCCTGAATTAGCACTCGGCTGCGTGTGGCTGGGTATGTTGATAGCCATGCACCAATGGCTGGGCCCCCAAGTCGCCCTGTTCGCGGTGGTCTTGGGAGTCACTTGGTTTGCCATCGTAATGGTGTTGTCCTCGCGACCGCCAGGGATCCCTGAATTCGTGTCCGACGAAGTCGACGCGGACGAGCAGCACGTCATACGCCGGGACGTGATCCCCAAGTTGCCTTGGAACCAACGCCTGCGGCTGTCGCTGAGTACGGCCTGCGGCGCCTGTTTGCTGCTGTGGCTAACTCTGACCGTGCTGCGAGGTGAGTAGCTCGCGGACGCTCGTTCGCCGCTTGGACGCCCACCATCTCGACCAGCTTCCGGGCGCCACTTCGCAGCCTCGTCGTGCCGGCTGTGGTTCAGCCGGCAGTTGGGACTAGAATAGAGCCGCGTTTGCGTATTTTGTGTTTTGTGTGACAATTCTCGATGCGCACCGATCGGCGTGGACACGGCATTCGAGCACTTTGGCGAGCAAGCGGTTTATCGATGGCACAGCCACCCACCCCCGCGTTCCGCGGCAGTGCCAATTACAAGGAGTCAATATGCGGCTGAATAATTGCTGGACGAAAACTTGCTGGACGCTGATGTGGGGATGCGCGCTGGCCGTTTGCCTGCCCATGATCGCAACCAGTTTGGATGCTGCCGAACCGGCTGCGGCTGTTCCAGGCATCTCGCAAGAAAAACCCACGGAAGGTCCTTTTGTAGCCGTGGAAGGCGGCTACATGGTGCCCTACGTGTTGGAGATTCCGGGAAGCAGTGTCACCATCGACATGGTGCCAGTACCGGGTGGCAAATTCAAGCTCGGCAGCCCGGAAGACTCGGATGAGCACGTGGAGGATGAAGGCCCTCAAGTCGAGATCGAAGTGGGACCGATGTGGGTCGCCCGCACCGAAACGACCTGGCGCGAGTACCGTTTGTACATGTCGATGTACAACATCTTCAAGACGCTACAGAGCAAAGGCCTGCGCGAGCTGGATGACGACAACAAAGTCGACGCCGTCACGGCGCCTACAGAGCTGTACGATCCGACCTACACCTTCGAATACGGTCAAGACAACTCCTTGCCGGCCGTCACCATGACTCAATACGCCGCCAAGCAATACACCAAATGGCTGAGTAAGTTGACCGGCCAGCAATATCGTTTGCCCACTGAAGCTGAATGGGAATACGCGTGCCGCGCCGGATCGGAAACCGCTTACCATTTTGGTGACGATCCCGATGCACTGGACGACTACGCTTGGTATTACGACAACTCGGACGAACTGCCGCATGAGGTTGGTACGAAGCAACCCAATGAGTTTGGGCTCTATGACATGCACGGTAATGTGATGGAGTGGGTCATCGACGGATATACCGAGGAGGGCTACGTAGCTTTGGAAGAGTTGGGAGCGTCTCTTTCGTTTGTCGACGCCATCCAATGGCCGGAAACTCATGACAACCGCACGGTGCGGGGTGGCAGCTTTCAGGACGATCCCGAACTGCTACGGGCGGCCGCGCGGCTGGGGTCTCAGGACGAAGAATGGAAAGTCAAGGATCCGAATATCCCGCTCAGCCCCTGGTGGTATACCGATGATCCCGCCCGTGGTATCGGCTTCCGCATCTTTCGCTCCTATCAAGAGCTGGACGACAAACTGATCACCAAGTTCTGGGAGATTGACAACGAAGATATCCAATTCGACGTCGACATCAGAATGGAAGAAGGCCGTGGAGTGTTCACGCCGGTCGATCCCAGTCTGGCAGACACGATTCGCGAAGAGAATTGACCTTGACTGAGTCTACCAGCGCCCCCTTGCCTGACATGGACGAATTGCACTGGGGCAGTCTACGCGACTGGGGCCAGCTAGTTCGGCTGCCGAACGTGTTCACCCTGTTCTCGGATTGTCTGGCCGCCGCCATTGTCGTTGGCAGCTTTTGGCGCCCGCTATCGGCGCTGATTCCCACGATGATCGCATCGTTGGGCGCCTACTGGGCGGGCATGATTCTGAATGACATCGTCGATTTGGACGAAGATCGTCAACATCGCCCTCAGCGCCCCTTGGCGGCCAATCGCATTTCGCCGGTCATCGCGGGACATGTGGCCAACGGCATGCTGCTGCTATCTCCCATTTTGGTGCTGGCCACGACCAACTTGCACACTTCCCAGGCTCTGTGGATGGGCGCCGCCTTCGTGTCGGCTGTGCTGCTGGCTTTGGCAGTGCGCACCTACAATTCCGTGCTCAAGGAAACGCCCATCGGCCCGGTGTTGATGGGACTGTGCCGCTCTCTGAACATATTGATGGTCGGGTGCAGCATGTTTGCCGTGCAGCCGGTTGCCACCGCTGGCGACGAGAGTTCGCCCGCACTCCAGGCCTCCAATTCCACCACCGGCAGCGTGACCGAAAACCTGGACGCCGAATCACTGGCCTCAGCGATTTCGCCGGAGTTGCCAACCCCCGTCTTGCTGCTAGCGGCCAGCATTGGCTTGTACATCATGGGCGTTACCATTTACGCCCGCCGTGAAGACGGTGAAAGCCAGCCTGGAGGACTGATGTTCGGGCTACTACTCGAGATGATCGGCTTGATCTTGATCGGCTGCATACCAATGTGGGCCGAATCGGAGCGAACTTGGACGCTGGACCCTGCGCGGAGTTACCCCTTGCTCATTGGACTGATTGGCCTAAC
>JANQOL010000244.1 GCA_028289675.1 Pirellulaceae bacterium | reverse complement strand
GCGATTTTGGATACATTGGAATTGGCATCCGGATCTGATGCACCGCGACCGATTACGACAAGGCAGACGTCGTGGTTTTCCATGGCACCATGTGCCGTGTTGGCCTTGTCCAAGGCTTCTTGGATACGGTCTGCCGCAGCGCGGATCATCTTTGGGTCAACGGCTAGCTCTCGGCCGTAGTTGACCTTGACACCTGTCTCTGCCTGGTAGCTGTTGAGAACCGACGGGATGTCGTTCTTTGCGTGGGCGGCGGCAAACAGCATGCCCGGAACCGCGAGGATGCGATCGACGCCGCTGTCGCGCAACTTGTCGAGGCCGGAGCGAATAACCGGGTTGGCGAATTCGAGATAGCCATACTCGACCGGCCACTCCGGGAAGTGCTCTCTCAGTTTTTCCGCGACAACGGAAAATTCGTCGACGGCTGCCTGCGAACGCGAGCCGTGTCCGCATACCATCACTCCGATTTTTTCGGTCATTGTGCTCTCGTTATTCTGTCCGTTATGAGCTGGCTAAGGTGGTTTGCCACAAGCCGGACCCGTGCAATCTCGCCTGTTTGTTGCTCTAACCGTCGTTCGCGCCCCAGATCTTCGTCCGGGATGAACTGTGGCGGGAAGTCAGCCGAGCTTTGAATTGCGCTGCCACGCCGGTGATCGGCTAGATTCCCACATTCACTAGTACGGCACGAGGCTGGCAATTGATGTGTTGGGCTGCGCTGCCTCGTGACAAAGTCGGCGCGCGACTACTTTCGCGAACGCAAGTAGCGATAGGCAACTAGACCGAGCCCTGCGGCGGCGGCTACGACGACCGCGACTTCGGCGGCATGGCTGTGGCCATCCACAATCATCGCACCGTGACCGGTGTGTGCCCATACGCTCGAAGCTACGAAACTGGCAGCTGCCGCCAAAGAAACTGTTCTGATCATTCTACCCTCCTGGACCGTTGCGGTTTGCATCCCGGTCGGTTTGCGACACTCCGATGTGTCATGGTGGATGTTCCGACGGTTGGCCCAATCCCCTCTGGGGTCGATCAGGGTCACCGTGGCATTCGGGGTCAAAAGCTCATTGCTTGACCTGGAGAAATTTCTACCATGGTGAGGCGCGCGCGAATAGCCAGGAATCGACATTGTTTTCAATGCCGCAGCAAAACTTCTTGGCAGTTGTCCGATAGTTGTGTCACGAGCAATTCATGAAGCACGGTGGCGACATATCACTGGCAGCAGCTCAGTTCGGTGAAGGGGCCGATCGAAGGTGGTTGGACTTGTCGACCGGCATTGCGCCAGAGCCCTTTCCGCTGCCGGATTTCCCGACCGATGCTTGGCAGCGGCTGCCTCAGCAGGGTGATATGGATCAGCTCTTGAGTGTGGCGAGGTCAGCCTATGGTGCAGCTCCAGATAGCCCGATTGTTGCAGCGCCGGGCACGCAGTTGCTCATTCAACTTTTGCCGTTGATAAGGCCGGGGGCGCACGTCAGTATTCTTGGACCAACTTATTCGGAGCACCAAATCTGCTGGTGGCGTACGGCCGCGAGTGTCAGCGTTGATACCGAGACTGAGAGTTTGGACGCGGCTGACGTGGCGATCGTGACGAACCCGAACAATCCGGATGGCGGGATCGTGCCGCCAGGCGCTTTACATTCTCTCGCCGAGCAACTGGCCAAGCGAGACGGGCTGCTGATTGTCGATGAAGCGTTTGCCGATGTGGTGCCGGCGACTTCAATCGCCCCGATTGCCGGGATGCCCGGTTTGCTCGTGCTGCGATCGTTCGGAAAGTTCTATGGACTGGCTGGTGTTCGCTTAGGGTTCGCACTTGGTACAGACAAAGACATTGCCGCGCTTGCCACGCTGCTCGGTCCGTGGGCCGTTCCGGGACCGGCATTGGCGATTGGGGCGCGAGCGCTTGGTGATGATGAATGGGCTGAAGCTGCCCGTCTGCGGTATTGCGAACAGGCGCAACGGTTGGATGCTACGCTGCTCAGTTTTGGGTTTGAGCTTGTTGGCGGCACGACGCTGTTTCGCTTAGTGAAACACGATCGTGCTGCGGCCATCCATGCCGAACTTGCTCGTGCCGGGATCCTGACGCGCGTGTTTGACAATGAGCCGAAGTGGATACGCTTTGGTCTTCCCGGCAGTGCAGCCAATCTCAAGCGGTTGGAATTGGGTTTGCAATCAGTACTGTCTCCGGCTTCCGCCAAGTGATGCTGGACGTACAGACGACAGCCATTGTGTTGCTGATTGCCCTCGTGTTGGATGCAGTGTTGGGCGATCCGGATTGGTTATGGCGGCGGATGCCGCATCCTGTCGTGTTGATGGGCAATGTTATCCAATCACTGGATGACCTCCTCAACAATCAGAGTGATGCGGCCTGGTTGCGTCGGGTCAAGGGCGTTGCCGCGTTGGGCTTGATGGTGATCATTGCGGCGGCGTGTGGCTTGGTCGTTCGCTGGCTCATCGAGTTCACGCACGTGATGCTAGTGCTTGAAGTCGTGATTGTTGCCATGCTGCTCGCGCAACGCAGCCTTTATGAGCACGTCAAGCGGGTCCAAACCGCCTTCGCTGAAGGTGGGCTGACGGCGGCGCGCC
>JANQOL010000236.1 GCA_028289675.1 Pirellulaceae bacterium | reverse complement strand
ATGTGTTCGTCGGTGACGCTTTCCTGCCATTGACGGTGTTTGAGGTTTCGCGGTCGGATGGCCAGTGTCGGCGCGATGTGCCCGTTGCCGGAACCGTCTCCATGACAGCTGGAACAGTGCAGGCGATACAATTGCTCGCGCTGCTGAGCTGTGATGGCGCTCGTCGATTGCCCACAGCCGCAAAGACAATGCAGTGCCAGGTAGAGTACCGCGTATTTCGGCAGGCTGTTGCGCCGGTTGCAACGCAAGTGCTCTCCAGTGGTTGTTTCCGTGGAGACTAGCTGCGCCGCATCCATGAATTCATGAAGTTTAGTGCGAGTTGCATGGACACCTGGCCTGTGCGGCATCAATGATGGGATTGCTTACCATTGTCGATGCGGCCTAGGCTGATTTGAGCGCAAAGAAAAACGCTGGCGAATTTCTTCGCCAGCGTGATTCGATCTAACTAGTGACGGGTCAGTTACTCAATAGCATTGACGACTTCACCACCACCGGACGATCCCAGCGAGCCCCAAACGCCGTAGGGCGAAGGACCTGCGGTCGGGACAGGAGCGGCCAAGTTGCCGGTATCGATGTTCTCGCTAAAGAACTGAACCGAACCATCGACCATCACCGCGTTTACACCACCGGTGTGGTAGCTGTTCGCGGTATAGATACCCTCTTGCCATTCACCTCGATCGTTCGCACATGACGGGGCATTAGGCGGCAAGATCGCGGTAAAACCGCTAATCATGCAGAAGCCAGCTGACCACGCTTCACCATGACGGTGGTGCGATGATGGAAGTGCAAAGGTACCACCGTTGCCCGAGTGCAGCAGTTCGCCGTTGCCGGCTCGTTGCGTTGCACAAACAATCGGTCCGGCACGGAAGGTAGCTCCTGGCACCACAATGTAGTGACCATGCAGCCTGCCTAGGCCGTTGAAGACGGTGATTTCACTGAAGCACAGTGTATTACTGGTGCCGTCAGTAACTTGCCCAAGGCTTTTGCCTCTCCCGCGACCGTTTTGATTTCGCACGGGCTGTGCCCAGACGATGTCAAACATTCCGCGAGAATTGAAGCTACCCCATTCACCGTTGCCGATGTTGTCGGTACCACGCGTCGAGTCACCGAAGTTGGTGGCATAGCAGATCGGCGCTTGGTCGTTACTCCAGCCATTCGTCTGTGCTCCGGGATCAGACGGGCACAAGAATGTGGAGATTCTCTGTTGGTAGGCGGAATATGGCCGCAACGAGTGAGGTCCAAACGGCCGATCTCGCGACATGCCGCCTTCAGCGCGGCCAGCAGAAATCGTGTTGTAAAGATTGCCTTGCTCAATGAAAGGCAGCATTTGTACGAACGCGCTGTGGTGTCCGCGGGTACTTTCCCAACTACCACCCCAGTTGGCTGGTAGCACGATGGGGCCATTCATCATACTGGGGAAGACTTTGTACGCGCTCTCATAATTGAGACTGGCCAGTCCCAACTGTTTCAGGTTATTCGAGCACTGCATCCGACGAGCAGCCTCCCGAGCAGCCTGAACGGCTGGTAACAGCAGACCCACTAAGATGCCGATGATGGCAATCACCACCAACAACTCGACCAATGTGAACGCATAGGATCTCCTTTTGACCCTCTGCAACAACTTTGCCATTGGCAATCCTCCAAAAAAGACGAAAACAGAATACCGCTACTTGTGTAAAGTAACGCGATTACGCGTCTTATTCAACACATTTGAGCGTCCATCGGACTGTTTATCATTCCTTTTTGTGGCAAAATCTCGCGCCAAAAGGCCCATTTGATGGGTTTTTGTTGTTGTTTACGACTCACACTGCCCTGTACCACTGTTCGCAAGTTCACCGATTCGGCTCCACAATAAATGTTGGATTTCGGACAGGAGACCGCAGAGTTGATTCCACTCCACTGGGCCAGATGACCCGGATCGTATAGTCGGTGTCGCCGAAAACAGTGGCGTGGATCAGATGCGGCCCATCGCTCTGATAGCTCGTGCCGCTGGACATTTGAAACGTTTGTTGCCGCCCCGCCTGCTCGACAACGACTCGGGCGCCTAGTCCATCTCGGTTGGTGATTCGACCGATCAGGCGGATTGCTAGACTGGTGAATTGCTCGGTCGAGGAGCTATCGTTGCGGTAAATTGTGGGCTGAGATCTGGCGTTGGCTGCCACCGCATCGACCCAACCATCGCCGTTCAAATCAGCGGCTACGAGGCCCCGCGTCGAGGCACTGACCTGCGCTCCACTGCCCCAGCCACTACCGGCGCTTCTCAGACAACGTTGATCTTGATTTGCAGTCATTTGATTCACGAGCAACAGATTGGGGACGTTAAAGTCCGTGGCACTGCTGGAGCCGCCACGGCGACCGCGGTTCACATCGAGATCGCCAGCTCCGATCAACAGGTCTGCTGTGCCATTGTTGTCAAAGTCCGCCGCCACCACACCCCAAGTCACGTGGGGAAACGAGGCCTCTGAGCCGCCGCTGCGCAGCGTCTTGTCATCGAAGAAAGCACCTCCATTGCGGTAGAGTGTTGCGAATTCTTCGGAGTAGGAGGTCACCATTAAATCGAGGAGGCCATCTCGTTCGACGTCCAGCAGTGCCACTCCCATGGATGCTTGAGGTTTTCCCTTGTAGTCATAGGCCAATCCAGCCAACAAGCCAACTTCGTCAAAACGGCCTGCACCGTCGTTCTCAAAAAGATGGTTTTCCTGAGTGTCGTTGGCCACAAAGATGTCGATGTCTCCATCGACGTCGTAGTCGAACGTCACTAATCCCATGCTGCGCCCAGCAACTTGATGAATGCCCGCTGCGTCGCTGATATCACGAAAAGTACCGTTCCCCAGATTTTCAAACAGCGTGTCTGGCTGCGGATCGAAACTGAGTGGACTGGGATATGCCGGTAGCCCCTTGTGCATGTGAGGCTCATGCTTGGTTGGGTCGAATTGGATGTAGTTGCCGGCGTACAAATCCAGATCTCCGTCGTTGTCCATATCGAAGAAACTAGCTCCGCCGCCCACCAAATCTCCATTGCCGACGCCAGCCGGAAGTGTCCAATCGGCGTAAGTGCCATCGCCATTGTTGCGGAACAAAATGTTCCGACCGTAGTTGCTGAGGTAGATATCCGTAAAGCCATCGTTGTCAAAATCAGCGGCTGCCACGCCCAAGCTCATATGCGTGTCACCGACTCCGGTGGCTGGGGTCACATTGGTGAATCGGAACTGTCCATCATTGCGGTACAGTGCATTGGGGTGAACCGGCAAATCGGTATTTGCGATTGGAGACCCATTGAGAAACAGCAGATCAGGATCTCCATCTTGGTCGTAGTCCAAGATGGCCAGTCCCGCGCTCATGCTTTCAATCAAGTAGAACTGACCATAGCTTCCGTCGTCGTGCTTGAAATCCACGCCCGACTCTGCGGTCACATCGGTCAGGCGGATAGTTGTGACCTGGGCCCATGAGAACTCCGGCAGGCCACCAATCGACAATAGCACCGCACACGCGACTAAGTACCAGCGCACGGCGTGCTGCCGCGCCAGCCGAGTTCGCAGTGCCAGTCGAGTGCGAAGTGGCAGCTGTGATGGGAGGCGACGAGTCATTGATCTGACGACGACTGCCCCGCCGGCTCCGAGTTCGGAGATGAAGATTCATCGTCTGAGGCCGGCGTATCCCCGGTTGATTCGGGCGATTTGCCCTGCTGCTCTGAGGCAGCCGTGAATTGTTTTTCGCGCAGCATGGCCAAAGTCTGGGCGTACGACACGTTGTTCGGTTCCATGCTGACCGCGCTCTCCAACGCGTCAACTGCGTCCCGGGCATTACCGGCGGCGTCATGGATGGACGCCAGCAGGGCGAAATTCGGTGCCGCTGGCTGCACTTTGGTCAACTGCTGCGCAAACTGGATCGCTTTTTCCGGATCAGGCTGCGCGTTCAGATAAAACTGCGCCAGCGTGCGCAATACAAGGGGATCGTCGGGGCGACTGTCCGCAAACTCTTCGAGCGTTTGTTCCGCGGCCGCCGGCTGTCCAACCTGCAAATAGAGCCGGGCGATTTCTTGAGCAAAGGTAAATTCTTCGGGGCGAAGTTCCGCCAATTCCTTGAGCCAGCGAATGGCATCGAAGGTCTTGCCCTGATTCATCGACAGAAACGCCAACGCTTGACGGCAATCCACGTTGGCGGCGTCCATTTCGCTGGAACGCAGCAGCAACAATTCGGCGGCCGCGGGCTGATTGCCCGACAAATAGACTCGGGCCATATCGACATATATTCTGGAGACGTCTTTGCCGATGGCTTCCGTATCCGAGTAGTCTTGGCGCTCGGTTTGACGTTCTTGGCTGGCAACGGCCGTAAGTTTTTGGTGCTCCTCCAGGTGCTGCTTGGCTTCCGCCATGTCGCCCAAGCGTCGATACGCGGTGACCAGGCCAAAATGAACCTTGGCCACGTTAGCCGGTTGCACCGGTCCGGTCAGCGATTTCTCCAAATGGTCGCGGGCAGCCTCATACTCTTCTAGCTGCAGTGCCACGCTGCCCAGTTCGGCCAGGGCACCCACGTGATTTGGCTGCCGCGCTAGTACGGATTCCAACACCGTTTTGGCTTCCTGCAACTCTGCGGCTTGCACCAATGCCACGGCCAATGTGATTTGCCGATTGACGTTCTCAGGATCCACCAACACGGCCCGCCGAAAATACCGCACGGCCTCCGTTAGCTCGCCGTTTACAGTGCAGATGTCGCCCAGCCCCCGAAGTGCGTAAACGAAATTTGGACTTACTTTAAGCAAGCCCTCCCAGATCGTACGCGCTCTTTGCATGTCTCCAAATTCGTATTCAAATCGGGCCTGCATTTCGCGAGCTTCCAGAGAATTGGGAAGCGTACTGCGGAGGTGTTCCGATACGGCGCGGCATTCCTCCAGCATTCCTTCGCTGGTTTTGGGAGCGAGTGCCTTCAAAGGCGGCGGATCGACTTGCGGTCCGTTGTTACCTGGTGCGGCGGACCCTGCCGAATCGGGCGGTGTTGGAGTGGTATCTGCCGCTGCAGTGCCAGCGACTTGATTCTGCGGCGAAGCCGGTGCTGGGACGTGAGCCAGTTTCTGCGTCGTGCTTCCAAACCAACCTAGCGAACTGCCGAAACCGACCACGGCGACCGCAGTTAGCACCAGCAGGATCAGGATTCGCGAAAGCCAGCCACCTGAACTGGACGGTTTGGCTGGCGGAGTCGCAGCAGTTGGCGGCCCGTCGTCGGTTTCAATGATTGGTTTCACGATGACACCTTCCCGGATACAGGGTCATATCCTTGTCGCACGATGTACGTCCTTCAGGCGGGCAGCCGATCGATGACCTGAGTCGGTCCGCCGTGCCAGCGAATCTCGTTTTGATCGACTACGGCGGCTGGTCCCAGTCCAAAATGTAAACGCGACCCAAAATGGCTTTGGTACCCACGGCCACTGTGCACTTCTTGGATCAGCGTTCGCCCCCCTGCCCGCACGGTGACCTGGCTCCCGACCGCGTCGCGGTTTCCGTCGATGCCGACCAATTCCAATTGCAGCCACCGGCCGTCTCCCAGGCTTCGATTGCGAAGCACGGTGGGGCTGGTCCGCGAATTGAGGACGACGATGTCAGGCCAACCATCGTTGTTCAAGTCCTCGAGGATGCTGCCGCGGCTGCTTTCGAGCGCTTGCAAGCCACCAGGATGATCCAAGGACACGTCTTTAAAGGCTGTGCCGCTTTGGTTCTCCAAGACTTGATTTCGGATTCGGTAGCTGACGGTGTTGTCCAAGTCGTCCATGTTGTCATGGATATGGCCGTTGGAAATAAAGATATCCGGGTCACCGTCGTTGTCAAAATCGGCAAACCCCGTTCCCCAGTTAACCGGGTAATGTGTGCCCACGCCCGCCCCCGTGCTGAGCGTTGCGTCTTCAAAGTACAGGCCATCCACGTTTTGATACAGCGTCGTTAGCTGTTTGGTGTAAGCGGTTTGAAACAAGTCCAGCACTTGATCTTGATTGAAATCACCGGCATCCACGCCCATGCTACCCTGGGGGTCGCCGCGGTGGTCAAAGGCCACGCCGGCGAGTAGCGCCGAGTTGGTGAACTGACCGCGACCATCGTTGGTCCACAGAAAATTTTCTGTCGAATCATTGGCCACAAAGATGTCTGTGTCGCCATCGCGGTCATAGTCAACGCAAATCGTTCCCATGCCCCACTCGGCTAGTTCGCCGATGCCCGCCGCGCTACTGATGTCGACAAATCCTCCTCGACCGTCATTTTGCAGCAAGTTGTCTTGTTCCTTGGGATACAGCAACGGGCCTCCATAGACGACTCGGCCCCGAAACTTGGAATGCTCGATATCGTAGTCGAATCGGATGTAGCTGGCGGCATAAATGTCCAAGTCACCATCTGCCTCGATGTCCAACATACAGCAGCCGCCTCCGACTTTATCTCCGCAGGCCAACACCGGCTGCTCGAGCGGAGTGAATGTGCCATCACCATTGTTGTGATACAGCACATTCGGACCCGCATTCGTTACGTACACATCCGGAAATCCATCGTTGTCCACATCTCCGACCGTAACGCCCAGGCCAAAGCCGGTGTCGCCGGTTTGGCTGTTGGCCGTCACATTGCGAAATTTGAACTCACCGAGATTTCGCAGTAGACAGTTTTGTGGCGGCGTATCGTAGTGTGTGCCCTTGAGGGCGGCGCCGTTCAAAAAGTAAATGTCGACACGACCATCCAGGTCATAGTCAAACGAGGCCATTCCACTGGCCACG
>JANQOL010000233.1 GCA_028289675.1 Pirellulaceae bacterium | reverse complement strand
TGTCTCCGTAACCCAAATCGTCGACGTTGATCAAAATGACATTCGGTTGCTGCGCCAGCGTCTGCTCTTTGACCACGCCGGTGAAGATCAAGCTGCATGCTACGAGCCAAGACCAGGGAGTTTTCACACTTAGATCCTTGTTTACAAATTTTCAATCGACGAGATCTTCTGTCGGCACCTCGGCACGTTTCCGTTCACTAGGCGAACTCGTACGTGGCCATTTGCAAGGCTAGCTCCCACGTGGCCATTCGCTCCGCGAATGAGAGCCCAACACCAGCTACTTCGCCAAGCCAAAGGCCACTAGCTAATCGCTGCATCAACCAACTAATCCACCGGAAAGCCACGTTTTCGCAGTAGAGCCGAGGTATCAACATCACGACCGCGAAACTGCCGAAAACCTTCGCGGGGATCGATGGTGTCGCCCACCGACATAATATGATCGTGCAACCGCTTGGCCACGGCTTTGTCGTAAAAGCTGCCCGCCTCCTCGAAAACTTCCGCTGCATCAGCGGTCAGCGCGTCGGACCACAGATAGCTGTAGTAACCCGCTGAGTAGCCGTCGTCAGCGAAAATATGTTGGAAGTGAGGAGTTCGGTGGCGCATCACAATTTCACGGGGCATTCCCAACTCGGCCAGTGTTTCCCGTTCGAATTTGTCGGGATCGATTTCGGCATCACCGGCCAAGTGCAACTTCATATCCACCAGAGCGCTGGCCAAGTATTCGACCGTGGCAAACCCTTGATTAAAGGTGGCTGCCTTTTTGACTTTGGCCAGCAACTCAGCCGGGATGGGTTCGCCAGTTTGATAGTGCACCGCAAACTGATTCAGTACTTCGGGCGTTTCGAGCCAATGCTCGTTCAGCTGGGAAGGGAACTCGACGTAGTCACGGGCTACGGATGTACCGGATTGGGATGGGTAGCGCACTTTGGAGCACAGCCCGTGCAGGGCGTGTCCGAACTCGTGAAACATCGTGTCGGCATCGTCCCAGGAGATTAGAACAGTTTCACCCTGGGCGCCTTTCACAAAATTGGAGTTGTTCGACACAATCGTAGTGATCGGCTGCGAAATATTCTGTTGCGCTCGATAATCGGTCATCCACGCTCCGGAACGTTTGCCGTCGCGCGCATAGGGATCGAAATACCAGAGCCCGACATGCCGCCGGTCAGCATCCATGACTTCCCAGACCCTGACGTCCGGGTGAAAGACCGGCAAGTCGTAGAGTTGCTTGTACTGAAAGCCATACAACTGCGTCGCGGCCCACATCATCCCTTCGCGCAGTTTCTCCATCTGCAAGTAGGGCTTGACCTCATTGAAGTCCAAATCGTATTTGGCCTTACGGACTTTCTCGGCATAGTAGCGATAGTCCCAAGGTTCGATGGTGATATCCGCTCCCTCGGCATCGGCAATGGCCTGCATGTCCGCCACTTCCTCGCGAACTCGGGCGACCGCTTTGGGCCAAACTTTCATCATCAATTCCATGGCCGCCTCAGGTGTTTTGGCCATCTGAGGTTCGAGTCGCCAATGCGCGTGTGTCGGGCAGCCCAGTAGTTTTGCCCGGACGGCGCGCAGCTTCAAAATCTCGGTGATCAACCCGTTGTTGTCATGCGCATCGCCGTTGTCGCCGCGGTTGTAGTAGTTGCGCCAGACTTGTTCACGTAGTCTACGATTGTCGGCGTAGGTCAAAAACGGATCCATTGAAGAGCGTGTGTTGGTGACGGCCCACTGTCCCGGCATGCCTTTCAGCTTGGCGGCTTCGGCCATGGCGGACACGATGCTGCTGGGCAAGCCCGCCAAGTCTGCTTCGTTGTCGATCCAGGTGATCCAGCCGGATTCGTCGGCCAACACGTTTTGCGTAAAGTTGGTAAACAGGCTGGCCAGGCGTTGGTTGATCTTGGAAAGTCGACCCTTGTCTTCCGCGCTCAATTTGGCGCCTTGGCGGACAAAGCTCTTGTACAGATCGTCGACCAAACGTTGTTGGACCGCGTCCAACTGCTTGAATTCGGGACCTTC
>JANQOL010000183.1 GCA_028289675.1 Pirellulaceae bacterium | reverse complement strand
AGTCCCATGGTGGAAGAGATTTGTCGCGACATGGCTTCCGAGTTGTTGGGCGACCTGTCAGCTGAGTCTGAGCCAAAATCTCGGCCCATTGCTTCGCGTGGCAGGTACCCGCGCTTGTCCGCGCGTGCCAGCCGTTGGTTGCAAGCTCGCAGGCAACCTGGGCGGCAGCCTACCGATACTAAGCTCAGCCGTAGCGATATCCAGGAGACATTTGAACAGTTGACGCAGCGGGTGTTGAGCCGTGAACCTTTGCCGGCGGAAGTCACCGCAACGGTTCGCTACGTGCAAGGACAGCAACGGCAAGATGAAAAGCAGTTGGATATTTGGACGGGTGTGGTCCGTTCACTGTTCTCGAGTGCCGACTTTCGTTTTCTGCGGTAATCTGCCACTTCCTTAGAAGATCGAATCGAACGATGGGTAATCAACATCAGAAAATGTGCGGCCGTGTTCAACCTTTGTTGACGCGGCGGGCGGCGCTACAGTCGTTGAGCTGCGGTTTTGGTTGGTTGGCATTTGGCGATCTGGCGCGCCGAACGCTGGGCGCCGACGCGTCGGGACAATCGCATTTTCCGGCTCGGGCCAAGCATGTTATTTTCCTGTGCATGCGCGGTGGGCCGTCGCACGTAGACACCTTGGATTACAAACCGCAGTTGAGCACTGACAGCGGAAAAGCTGGCAAGCGGCGAGGGAGCAAGCTGCTCGGTTCTCCATGGAAGTTCAGTCAACATGGTGAATCGGGGCTGTGGCTGTCTGAACTGCTTCCGGAGTTGGGCAAGCAGGCGGACAAGCTGTGCGTACTGCACGCGATGAACACCGAAGTGCCAGCGCATCCACAAGCTGTGCTTCAGCTACACACGGGTTCCCCCCGTTTCGTCAGGCCCTCCATGGGAGCTTGGACTCTGTACGGACTTGGCAGCGAGAACGAAAACCTGCCAGGATTTATCACCATTACTCCGCCGACGGGCTTTGGTGGCGCTCAAAACTACGGTTCCAGCTTCCTGCCAGCCAGCTACCAGGCCACTCGGCTGGGCACTGAACGGCAACCGGTCAGTTCCGCGATCGTGCCGCATCTCAAACGCTCGCAGGCCATCGAGGATCAGCGCCGAGAAATCGATTTGTTGCAGCAATACAATCGAGCTCAACGCCGCCGTGGTGGTACGTCCTCGGCCGCGGAACCAGAGATTGATGGAATTATCGAGTCTTTTGAACTGGGGTTCCACATGCAAGCCGAGTTGCCGCAGATTCTGGATCTGGATCAAGAATCTCCGGCCACTCAGCGGCTGTACGGCATCGATCAACGGGCTACCGAGGACTTTGGACGCAAATGTTTGTTAGCGCGCCGGATGGTGGAAGCTGGAGTCCGTTTCGTGGAAGTGACTCATGGTAACTGGGACCAACACTTCAACCTGAAGAATGCACTGGAAGGCAACTGTGAGAGCATCGATCGTCCGGCTGCGGGTCTGCTGCAGGATCTGGACCGGCGTGGCTTGTTGGACGAAACGTTGGTTATTTGGTCTGGCGAATTTGGGCGGACGCCGCACGCTCAGGGCGGCAATGGCCGCGATCACAATCACCAAGCGTTTTCTTCCTGGATGGCTGGCGGCGGCGTTCGTGGAGGAGTGAGCTACGGACAGAGCGACGAATACGGCTACGAGGCCCTGGAGAACCCAACGTCAATTCACGATTGGCACGCCACTATCTTGCATTTGCTGGGCCTAGATCATGAACGCCTCACCTTTCCATACGCCGGTCGTGATTTTCGACTGACCGACGTCTATGGCGACGTCATCGAAGACATCCTTGCTTGATCGAACCTGGGGCCACGGTTTAAACACTTTGACAACGCCATTTTTGGCACTGTTTCGCAGTGTTTAGCAGTTAGCCGCAGGCCTACTTGGCGACCGAGCAGGCGTACTTGGTTTACGATGTCTGTACGCCTGCGGCTGACTGCTAAACGAAGTACTAGAGGCTCCTGAACGTTACTCTTGCAACGCAAGAGTTCAGACGTTTCGGTTTATTTGGTCGCGGGCGTCAATGGGGCTAACGCAGCCAGATCAATACATAAGCGACTGCGATGGCGATTTGCGTAATGGCAAACGGCAAGGCGATTTTGACGAACCTTGCAAACGTCATCGGCAGACGGTGCTTATGAATGATCGTCACCGCAACCAACGTTGATGCGGAGCCAATTGGAGTCAAATTGCCGCCCAGGTTCGCGCCGAATACGACGGACCACCATAGTGCGGATTCGGAAGGCGTGCCCAAGCTGCTCAGGATCTTGGCCAGCATGGCGGCTAGCGGGATGTTGTCCGTGACCGAACTGAATGCGGCGGAGGCGATCAGTATTAGACCCGTCCCCCACAGATCGCCCAGATCAATGACGTGTGCCAAGGCCAAGCCGATGGCATCCAGGACTCCCGCGTGCTCCATGACGTTGATGACCACGAACAAAGCCATGAAGAATCCCAACAAATCCCAGTCCAACGCTTTGTAGAATTGATCGGGCGACGATCTAAAGCGGATGAGCATGACGCCTGCGAATGCCAGCGCCACAAAGCCCATTTTGAGATCACTGATATAAGGCAGGTAGCTCGTCGTCGCGATGGTGACGATGAACAGCACCAACATCGCCGCACCGAACCAAAAGAATCCTGGACTTTCAATCCCATCGTTTTCATCGAAAGCGGAGACCAAATTGGCGGCCTCTTCGCGCTCATCCGCGGACTTCAGGCGCCGGACACCGAACATCCAAGCGCCCAGCCAAATCGTGACGATCGTAGCAACCACAACGTAAGGAGCAGCGTAACGAAAAAAGTCCGTAAAGCTGATGTCGGCGGCGGTACCGACGATGATGTTCGGTACGGAACTGATCAGGGTTAGCAAACCTCCGATGTTGGTCAGCAAGCCTTCAATGATGAGGAAGCCTAGCAACAAATTGGATCGCTTTAATTTGTCCAGCGACACCGCCGTCAAGGATCCGACAATGATCATGGCCGTCACATTGTTCAGTACGGCGGAAAACACCACTGTCATGAGTCCATAAGCGGCCAACAGCCAAAGCGGATCCCCTGCCGTCGCTTTGGTGACTCGAATTGCGATCCAAGTGAACAAGCCTGATTTGCTGGTGATGTCAACAAACAAACTGGATCCCAGGATGATGGCAATCACGCCCCAGTCGATGGCGGGAATGTAGACCGGCATGGAGATCTCATGGCCTCCCGCATGCAGCTCGGCATCCTCTGCGTTTGTCGTGGCGGTGTCATCATCGGTTGTGTTCTCTTCGACCTCGCCATCTGCCGAAGCCGTCTCAGCGTTGCTGTCTGAATCTTGGTCCACGCCGGACGCGGGTTGGTGCAGCTCGTCCGTCTCTTCTATCAGATGGCTGCCGACGACTACGTTTTCGAACGGCAAGATCTGAAAGAAGGCTCCCAGCAGCAAACAAACGATGGCAAAGCAGCCGGCAATCACCGACTTCTTGGCGTGCAGCTTCTCTTCCAAGGCCAAGCAAGCGATCAACGCAATCAGCAACGCGGCGAACAACACCGTGATGCCGCTATGAACCCCATGTTCCGTATCTGCGGTGGTCGCAAGCAATGACCAAGGTGACATAAACAGCGTTCCTTCTGCAGCGAGAATATAGCGCGATGATAGAACTGAGAGTAGATTCGGAGGTGCAATTAGATGTTCAGCCGGCGAGCCTGGCCGTGTTTACAAGCTATAGCATGAGAATTGGTGTATCTCGCATCTCCACGCACAGCGGATAGGCGAGGCCATGCATGGCCAGTTGATCTTCCTGTTTGGTGTTCAAGACGAGCAAGTCGACATCATGAGTTTCAATCAGCTGCTTGTAGTCCAATAAACTATGCCCCACGGTGACGATTTCCACCGTCTCGATCGGCAACTCGGCCGCCAGTAACCCTTGCGCACACGAGCGGATGTAGTCGCGTGGTTCGTTCAATAACTGATCCATAATGGCACGTCGGGCGGGTTCGGTTTCAATCGACGGAATTTTGGCAATTACGTTGGCGTATCGGCTAAACACCATGCGGTCTTCGACATGCGTCAGCAGCAGCCTACCCTGTGGCGAAGTCAGGCGCGCCGCATAACTGACCAGATGATTGTCCCCGGTCAGGTGATCGGCAATCGCCATGACTGTCTTAGTCGAGGTTGGGATGGCCGCATGACGATGAGGGCTGGGTAGCACCAGCACAGGTATGTCGGTGGCTTGAGACAAGACGTCCAGATACACACCCAAACTGTATGGGTAATCTGTGGCCGGAGCATGCAAGTTGCGGAAGGTGCACACGAGATCCGGTCGCAATTCGTCGATGCGCTGTACGACATCGCTGACCGCGTGGTGCTCGTCGCCATACATCTGATGCCAAGTGATATCCGACTCCAGCAGGGTATTATCTAGAAAGTCGACGGCCTGCAACTTGAAACGCTCCGTCATTTCCGCGTCGGCGTCGGAGATGATCAGCATGGTATCCAGGTCGACGTCTTCCAATTCAAATTGCGCCTTGTCCGCCTTTTTGAAGATACTCTCGAATTGATCAATATTTGTCATTGGTCGTCCATATTCGCTGCCAACGATGCGTTGCGAGTTCAGCCTACAATCTAGCGTGATTGATGGAAAAGCACAGGCAGCCAGACACGCGGACCGCTACGGTTGTGCGAATCCCGGCGGATTGCCGCTGGACGGATGGATGGTTGCGACATCGAAGTGCAATCGCGTTGGAGTGGAAGCCTGCACCGCGTGGCCGGAGTAGTCTGCATTGAAACTATCCGTTTTCCGGTGATTGCCGCTTGTTCAAGGTGGATTGAAACCGGGTTTTTCAGGGATCTAGTGCGGGTGAAACTACCGAGCAGTTGTGGAAAAGAGACCCGCTGAACAGAATAGGAGGGTGGTTCAAAGCTCGTAGACGGGTCCATCAGCAAACGCCGAGAAGGCTTGGATTATGCCGATTAAGTTCAAGTGCCATTGTGGTCAAGTGCTCACCGTTCCTGACAAAATGGCAGGTAAAACGGGCAACTGTCCCAAATGTAAGCAGGCGATAAAAGTTCCCATGCCCAAGCGACCAGCGGCTGCTCAACAGAAGCAGCCAGCAACTGCGGCGGGAGCATCAGCTGGGCCAGTTTCCGCCGGACTGGACTCGCTGTTCGAGGATGCCGGACTGACCAAGAAAGCGGGACCTGTGTGCCCGTCCTGCGGCGCCGAGGTGAAACCGGGCACCGTGGTTTGCACGTCTTGTGGTCTCAATCTCGAGTCTGGAGAGAAACTGACAGGTTTCGACGCGCGAAGTAATGGACCGGAGTTCGACAACGCCTATCTTCAAGAGGATGCGGACAACATGGTTCGCGATCTGAAGATGGATGATCGACGCAACAAAGCGGCGATGCCTTGGTGGGTGCTGATGTCCTTTCTGATTGGTGCCATCACGCTGTGCGCCGCCGGGGTTGTCATCGTGGATGGCAAGTTCGGTACGCCCGAACCTGAAAACACGTTTCTTGGCAAAGTTCAGCGTTGGCCGGTGTTTACGACGCTGGGGCTGACCGCGGGAATCACCGGCCTGGCCATCACGATTTTTGCTCATTTGAACATCTGCATTTTCGCCTTCACAAGAAACATCGGTCAGGGATTCGCCTGCTTTTTCCTGCCTTTGATCTATTCGGTGATCTACGGAATTATGAATTGGACGGACAACAAAGCGCCTATCAAGGCCATCATTATGGCCTTAGTTTTTATCGGCCTAGGTTCGTTTCTGATCGTCCGTGGCGGCGGCTTCCAATTGGTGTGGGACGCCTTTTAGCAGGGCAGCCGGTTCGAGCTTGCAGGCCACCAGGAAGTCTGACGAACGGCCCTGGACCTATTGCTTCGTGGTCTGCGAATTCTCACAATATTCGCTTTGCTGGAACGAATAGGCCCCGTAGGCAAACTCGATTCAAGCGCCAATCGATCTAGGATCCTTGGTCATCACCGATCCGACATCGCCGGCCGGAATATTCATCGAGAATTACTCATGGAACAAGCGACGCTACCACCGTTCAAGAGCTCTCCTGTCCAGGCGATTCAAGCCGTCGTTTCATCGGCGAACTGGGTCGGTAACTTGCTTTGGCTGTCACTAGCTGTATTGGCCAGCAGTATTTTCGTAGGACAGATTGCCATTTTTGGTTACGGTGTGGAGTTGCTCGAGCGCCGGGCTGGGCGCCCCGAAAACCCATCGGAAGACATCGATTCAGAACGGATCGGCGATTACATCACCAAAGGCATTTGGCCCTTCTTGGTGCACATGGTGGTGCAGCTGATTGTCTCGATCGTCGTCATGATACCCATCTTCATTATCATGGGTGGTACCATGGCCGTCGGCTCTGCGATTGGCGGCGAGGAAGGTATGGCCCTGTCTTCGATTGCCTCGTTACCGCTAATCGTCGTGATTTCCGTATTGGCCAACGTGCTGACAGTGCCGTTCCTGATTCGGGCGATGATCTGCCAAGATTTCATGAAGTCGCTGGACTTGGGGTGGGCACTCGGGTTTGTACGCCTAATGTTCTGGGAAGTTGTGATCTCCGGATTGATCTTTGGCATTCTTGGTTTCGCAGTGGTATTAGCCGGGTTGGCCGTCTTTTGCGTCGGCTACATTCCAGCCGTGGGGCTGTTGATGGGGGGCGCGATGAATCTATGTGCCCAGTGGTATGAGATCTATCTGAGTCGTGGCGGCGTGCCCGCTCCTTGGCCGGATGACGACGTCGTTGAGGCGACGGCTGTCTAAACTAAACCTCTGAACCGCCGTTCATTTGCCAGCCCGGTTGCCACGAGCGGTTGGGCATGGCAGCTGTCTACCTACGTCCTGTCGTTGTGAAGCCAGCATCTGCTCGCTGTCGCCTGGGATAAGTCCGTCGAGTCTGCGACCTAGATTGCATTGGTCGGGTAGCGATTTAGTGGAATTGCCGCGCAGAAAAGCCTAAGATGGAACCCGGTCCTGGTCCCTAAGTGCAGGCGGTTTACGAGGTCTCATCCTCAACGGCCTGTTCGCCAATAGAACCGCCTGTTCGTAAACTCAGTGCACTCATCAACTCAGCGCACTCATCGATTACCGGCGAATGCTTCGCGCGATTGGGACCACCCCCGCTGTGCCCGACTTCCTTCCTCCACGTCGTTGCCCGGACTTCTGCCATGTTCTTTGATCGCCAGGACGCCAAGTCCCCTTGGTTGTTGACGCTCGCCTGCGTTTTCTTTTTGCAAGGCGCTGTGCTACTTTCTCCCGCGCTAGCCCAACGCACGAAGCGCCAGTTTAAGGAGGGCGACGAGATCGAGTACCTCTGGGTATCTACTTGGTACCCCGGTGTCGTCCTGGCCGTGGAAGGCAATATGGTAGCCATCGAATACCAGTGGGGAGGACAGCCGAAGCGGGAGCAAGTGCAGGCATTCAAACTGCGGTATGCCTGGGAGGCCCGTGCCATCTCTCCAATGCGTTTTTGGAGCGACGAAAGCAAGAAATTCAAGGTGCGCGCTGCGGCCTTGGCGGTCGAAGATGACCACGTGTTGCTCCACAAGGAAGATGGGACCGAGGTCAATGTGCCGATCGCCAAACTGAGCACGGCTGATCAGCGACTGTTGGCAAAATACAAACGTCAGGCACCTCCTCCAATCCCTCAGCTACCAGCGGACACGGCGTTTACCCGAATCTCGTTGGGATCTGGAATCGCCTGGAGCAGTGCGGACAACTTGGCTGTCGTTTCGCCGGACGGTCCGCCATCGTTTGCCAAGGTACCGATGAAAGGTGTTGCTTTCCCCAAGATCCACCGTCATGAAAACCTGGTGCGGTTGGATCCCATTGGTGGCTCCGATGGTTGGATGGTAGCCGGCACTTCGGACTTTTGGGGCAAGCTCCCGGGCCGTGTGCTCTGGTGCTCGCTGACGAGTGGCAAAGTTCGTCGAATGCAGATGTTGCCTGTTGGGGAGCGCGTCGTGGCTGTGGACCCACCGTCGCGGCAACTATTGACCGTCAACAAGGAAGGTCCACGGCTGACCATCTGGGACGCTGATCCCACCTTGGAAATGGCCAAGCCCAAGAAGCGTTGGCTGAGTGTCGCCGATGACAATTGGGGATCGTGGGACAACTGGGGAGAAATCGTCGGCCGCGATCGTGTGCTGCATGAATGGGGCAAGCATCAGTTCGTGTGTTGGGACATCGCCGGCGAGCAAGAAGTCTATCGTATCGAACAAGAATCATTCTTTAGTGCTCGTCCAGTGCTGAGTCCAGGCAAACGCTACATTGCGTTGCCGGAAGATAAACGCGTTCGCATCATGGAGGCGGCAACCGGTCAGACCTTGGCCGTGTTGGACATCGAAGGAGGCAGCGCCGCCGGCGTGGGCTTTAGTCCATCGGGCGAGAAGCTGGCCATCTTGACTCGCTCCCAACTGGCCGTGTGGACCTTCGCTTCAGACCAGCCGCCGCAGCGCTACCGCGCCGATTCCATTGGCACTCCCTTTTCGGCTCGCCTCGAGTGGGTTGACGACCATTCCCTGCTGGTCGATCGCAAGACTCTATTCGATCTGCGTTTGGAACTGCCCGTATGGAGCTACTCGGCCAAGACGTTTGAAGTTCAGAAAGATCGTTGGGGCGAACGCACCATGACGGTAGTGGGTGGCAAACTCTGCTACGCCGTCACGATCAGTTCCCCTCAGGATGGATTCATTGTCGGAGCCGTGGATCTGCCAGGTCCGTTGGTTCGTGAAAAGGTGGATGGCTTGGATCCGGACAGCTTGTACATTGTCCGCCGCGGTCATCCGGTCAGCATTCAGGTCGATTGTGGACAGTACAACGATCAAGTGCAGGACGCGTTGATGAATCAGATCGAAGACAACGGTTGGGTCTACGACGCGTCCTCCGACACGGTGCTGACCGCCAAAATGAGCCGCGGTGAAACGCAAACGGTGACCTACCGTATGACCAATGGACGCGGCGGCGAACGCAATGAATCTGTGACGGTCACGCCTTACATCAGCACGCTGCAGGTGTTGTACCAAGGTTCCGTTGCTTGGCACGCTGGTGGCGGATCTGGAGCGCCGCCAGTGATTTTCTTGCGAGGAAACGAGTCCGCCCAGGATAAGGCAACCTCCATGCAACGGCCGGATCCCGGACTGTTCAGCCGCGCCAAGATTCCAGAGAAGATCTTTGACCCGGCCAAAAAACACGGGCTCGGCTCCAGCACGATCAGCTCGCGCGGGCTGATTCCCAATTTATGATCCGCTCCCGAGGACGTAAGCCACACAAAATTTGGGCGTCATCGCATTTGTCTGAACCACCGTCGCGCTCTGCTGGTTAGCTATCTCGGCAAATGAATCGTAGTGGTGGTCGTTCGTTGCGTCCTTTGCCGGTTGGGTCGATGCCGCTCAGCAGCAACGCCGTGGCATAGATATCGCCATGATTTGGAATAGATGACTGTGGGCTCTTTTCGCGGCCATCGATCAACTCGCCAGTGGTCGGGTCATAGGCTGGATCCAAGCTGCCGTCGGGCATAATTGGAATCGCCATTAGCGTCGCCTCGCCAACTCGTCCAAATTGTGCATCGCCGCGCACATCGCCGCCCAGAAACGCACACGACGTGACTTGCCAGTGCGAGCTGATGTCTTGACCGCCGATTTCGGACGCCTTCTTTTCTTCGGAGATCTTCTTTTTCAGGATGCCATCGACGTTGCCATGGATGGATCGACCAAACTCCGAAGTGACCACGATATTCGTATAGTCGAAAAGTGCATTGCCAGTGTCGGCGTACTCCGTATTCTTCAAACGGTCGACCAGTGCGATCAATGGATCCCACAGATCTTCGCGCATCATCGTTGTTTGGTTCGAGTTCCCAACGGGAGTCTGCTTTTCGCCGCGCCACAGGTTTTTGCGGGAATTGTGAGAGTCAAAACGTCGGACGTCACGGGACTCGATGAAGAAACAACAGGACAGGCCGGCACGCATCATTTCGTAGCTCATCATGGCTTGCACGTTCGTGTTCGGAGAGAACTTGCTACGCGCCTTGTTACCATTGACGCTGCGATAAGTGATCAGTTCGTCGGCCGCCCGCACTCGGAAGTGCTCTCGCAATTCTCCGTCTCTGAAGAGCGTCGAGATTTGAGTGCGATCCAACTGACGTCCCTTGGCGGCCAACTGTTGGTAGATTTTGCGAGCACTGTGATAGCTGCGGACCGCATGGATGTTTTGATCGTCCAAAATCTGCCGGTGAGCTTCGTTTAAGAACTGATCAACACGTGAGGCTACTTCGTCGCCGGCAGACTCCTCGATCTGCAACAGCATTTTACGCAGCTTCGCTGGAGTACCGGCATAGATGGTGTGCGCGTGCGCGGGTCCCAGCGCGTGGTAGTAGCCTCTTCGTCCACTGTACTGCACCTCGTTCAACTCACCATCGGATAACCACCAATGCCAGGACAGATGTGGCAAAACAAATTCCTGCCCATAGACTTCGGCAAACGCTTGCATCACTGATCGTTCATCGGGCTGACGCTCTTCGGTCTGTTTCAATCCATAGCTACCCATGTGGACCTTCAGCCGATCGCGTGAGTGTCCTGAGCCGGTATGCATGGAGCTGACAACCGCCATGTCACCCAGCAACTCCCGGCCCGCATCGGCCAAATACCCGTGCCGGATGTTGCCGTGCGTTGAAATCGTATGGTCGTCTTGGCCCCACTCGAGAACGCGGTACCGTTCTTGACTGATGTCGTCCAGCCGATGTACGACGTTGTTTTCAGTGTTCACCGGGTTGAACATGTCATAGCCACACCAACCGCCTTCGAGATACCAGTACAGCAAGAACTTGGGCTGGTGGCTGGCTTGCGTGGCGTCGGCCGCCAGCGCCTCGGCCTTGGGGTCCTCAGGCATGCCGTGCGCGGCGAAATGCGTCAAAAAATCCGCGCAGGACAGGCCCGCAATGGAGGCGGCGGAGCGTCTCAGCCATTGGCGACGAGAATGAGGCGGCTGAATCGGTGAAGCCGCGGGGCCAGGTTGTTCGGACAACGTGATGTCGGTGGCAACCCGGCAGGAAGATGAGGACGGCTGATGCATGGTCGTCTCCGTTGCTAGCAGATATCGCTGGTACCAGTCCGCATCGGCGCACACCTGACACTGGACGGATTGAGGTTATTTGGAACTGGACACGCTGGCCGGCGACGGTTGAGCGCGATTCTGGGCTTCGGTTGGGCGGAAGTCGCTCGGGATAGCATTGGTGCCCCAGTACTCAGGCGACATGACAATGGTCCTGATCAGCGGCCGGATCTGAAACTCATGTTCATGAACGGTTTGCCACAAGCGATGGTACAGTTCACGTTCGTCCGTCAAATGCCGCATCGGCCGACCAAAATAAAAGTTCACGTGGGTGTTGATCATGGTGCGTATGAAGCGCTCTTTCTTGACCGCTTGAGTGGCGAATGCTTCCAGGCCATTGCCGGGAAATGGATACTCGGCCACCATGCCGCGATCCGATGCATCGATTGGCATCTGTTGATCATCAACGGTTCGGTATTCACCGTCGTCGGTCCAGTTCAATCGTTGAAAAGTCAGTGGCGTCAGGATCTTATGACAGCTGTAGCAGTTGGAATTCGGGTCGGTAGTGCCCAGCGCGGTCACACCTTCGCGCTGCTCGACGATCTCCGGTGGCACTTCATACACGTACCCCAGGAATAGCATGGTGACTTGCGCCGCGTAGTTGTAGTGCGGTAATCCAGGTTTGCCGGCAATGAATCCTGGGGTGGTCAATATCCCAGTTCGTCCATGGTGTGCCGGCCGGTCCACTCGCTTGAAGGCTTCGTCAACCGTATAGTCCGCAGTGAGAATTTCCTGAAACGGGCGATCCTGGAACGCCACAAAGCTCCACAGTCTGGCGGGTTCGTCGCTGGCCGGCGTGCCCTGACTTTCCAAGTACAAGCGGACACGGTGGAAATAAAAGTCCCGAAAGTCATCAGAGTCCAGGTAATCATCCAAAAACTCGGTCAGCGGCTTTCCGGCATGCAACTGCTCGAGTTCCCGAGCCGTCGGTGGGCGACCTAACAGATCGAGGGCTAGCCGTGATAATTGAAGCTGCGATTGGTGTTGCAGCGGACGTTGATCCTCAATCGCGGTGCCTTGTTGCGCTGTATTGATCTCCGCCGGCGTCGTGTCGACCGAGGCCAGTCGCCGAAGGCTGGGTGGGCGGGTGAACAGAAAGTCGGGATGGCGAATCAAGCCGGCAACCAGCGCCACCCAAGCGGACTCGTTGGCGCTGAGACGGGGCGCTTTGAATTCCAGTGTCGGCTGGTTCCAGTCTTCGACACTGACGGTTGGGCCGGCTATCTGACGCCACTGGTAATGCAATTCGCTGCGCTGAACTGTGTAGCTGGCCGATGCGTCCAATCGAACCTGGGCATCTGCCTTCGCCAAGCTGGGATAGGTGACCTGAACGATTGGCGAGGAGCGCTGGGCTCGTACATGGACGGGCACACGCGGCTCATGATCCCGTTTGGCCGGATAGTAGAGTCGCACCTGATAGAACTGTTCTGGACGCCAGCCATGATCCCGCCGGTCGCGCAACCGATATTTGAGCGACAGCTGCCCCTTGTCGCGATTCTTGTCTTCGAGCTTCTTGCCGCGGACGTTGTAGGCTCCAAACGAACCGCCGCCGAACTCGCTCCAACTGTCCGCCCCTTCGGCGATCTCACTGTCGATCAGGAAGTTGTTATCGGGCTGCTCGGCGTTCACCAGTTCGGCTGCCCCGGCCGTTACCCGCTGCAACGTGTCGCGATTTGAAACCTCGACATAGTCCTGCTCATCGAACTGAAAAACAGCGGGCAATTCGAAGTACGGAACGGTGTCGTCTCCGCAATCAAAAAAGAACCTGGCGCTGTCGGGTTCGCCCGGAATCGACGCTGGGTGAGAAGCCAAGCGGCTCCGGTCGTTGTCGCCGAACAGTTCGACCAGCACACGGTTCGAGTTCTTCGCGTCCGCCTTGTACAAAACGGCGACTTGAAAATGGGCCTCGCGCTGCGCTGCCAAATCCACGGTAATCGAGCTCAGGCCCTTGTGGCGACTGGCGTCTTCGATAAAGGTCTCTCCTGCCGACGATTGGACGACCCAGGATCCCTGCCACTGCACGGCGTCATCGTCAGCGGCCATGACAGAAACTTGGCCGTCGTCCAAGCCAGTCAGTTCGACGCCGGCAAACGTCACGTTGCGGTAGGTGTCTAAGTTGTGCAGTTCCAGTCGCCCGGTCGTGTCGGGCCCAAGTCTGATTTCTCCGATGGGCGCGCGATGCCAGCCTGACTCCTTGGCTGGACCAAACAACTTGGCGGCCAACTGATCGGCCAGTGGACGAAACATCATTCGCAGTATCTGTTGTCCGTCGCTGTTGGAGCCACGTTGATCGACTAATGCTTGTTGGACCTCCAAGCGATCGCCGCGGACTGGCAGTCGGATAACTCGCGTGGCGGACAGCTCAGTGTCACTGTCGGTGACCAGCAACTCGAACCACAGCTCGGTGTCCCTCTGGGCGATCTGTGGCTCGATATCTCGGATGGAGTTGACCAATTCAACGGCGGTGGCGACCTCGGTGTCAGTGGCCGGACGCAGCAAAACTTGCTGATACAAATGTTGGACGGCGACTTCCAAGGTATCGGAATCCGTGTCTTTGGATTCCGTTGTGGCCCAGGGCCAGTCAGTGAATGGCCCTGTGCGGTGCCGGAAAGCCCGTTCGGCCACGTGCTTGGACAGAGTTTCCAAAGCGCTCAGTGAGGCGGCCGACGGTTCAGTGGATTCATTGAATCGCGTGTCGAAATCAGCTCCGCCAAGGGCCGCCAAGTTGTCGGCAAACAAGTCGCGGTCACCGCGTACTCCGTCATCGTCAAATAAGCGCAGAATCTTGGCTTTCAGTTGCCGATAGCTCAGGAACTGGTTGGGCGCAGCTTGGTCGGTAGGCTCCGGATACTCGGACAGCAACGAACGCGGGAATTGCTCGTCCGCTGGTGTTCCCGTTTCTCGTTCGATCCGCCCCAGTAGCTCAACTAGCTCGGCCACTTGGGCAATGGATTCATCGGACCAGCGCGGGCCATCTTTGGGCATTCGCTTTTCAGGGTGTGGAGTGCTGAGGCGTTCCAGCAACGTATCTGGACCATCGGTGGCCAAGTAGCCTTCATCAATGAGCCGACGCAAGTCCTCCAAGGGGCGCCCGGACAGCTTTAGATTCGTGGCGCTGTCACTGGAGTGACAGTCCAAGCAACCTTCGACAGAACTAAGCCGCGCCGCAAACAACTCGTATTGCTTCAGCAACTGCCGCTCCGTTTCAACGCTCCAAGGCGCGGTCGCAGGCTGTTGTTGAGCGCGGATCGCATTGCTGCCAACCAGGATGAAGGTAACGGAGCAGATTAGACCAGGCCATATCTTGCACGCGGCTACGAAGCCGCCCGAGGTGAACCGGCGCATCGTGAACGCTCAATTGGAGGGAAGCGATTGGGGAGGGACAGACAGACCGTGCATCGTCAGGTAGGGCCCTCTATTGTAAGATATCTCAAGCGCCGATTGAACATCGCAATTGTCGGAATTCACCGTTTGATGGCGACTGTCGGTGACGAGGATGTGTCTGCATACGGCATCGGATTAGCAGCAAGATTCCGCAAATGAGTCGCCATTGCTGTCGGACAGGTGGCTCGGCTGACACGGACTGCGGCAGAGCTGCGTTGACAACCAAGAAGAATTGGACGGGGACCCAGCTGCTCTAAAATTGCGGCTGGTCTGGGTCCACGAGCTAAAGGACCGTAGTGTGATCCGAACCATAGTTTTGCTGGTGGCTACCTGCTTGGTGGCAGCCCTGATTTGGTCGACGCAACCCAGCAACTCCGAACCTCAACCCAGCAGTTCCGAATCTCAACCCAGCAACTCCGAACCTCAACCCCGTCCGTCAGGTGTCCGCATGTCCTACAACGAACTAAACCCTTTCGAGCAACACGTCATTTTGCACAAGGGCACAGAGCGGCCTGGGACGGGCGAATACACCGACAACAAGGCGGAAGGGACTTACATTTGCCGACGTTGCAACGCTCCGCTTTACACCAGCGCCCACAAATTCGACAGCCATTGCGGCTGGCCTAGTTTCGAAGACGAGATTCCTGGAGCGGTTACTCGGCATCCGGACGCCGATGGCATGCGTACAGAGATCGTTTGCTCCAATTGTGGAGGGCATCTTGGTCACGTGTTCCTTGGAGAGGGATTCACGCCGAAGAACGTCAGGCACTGTGTTAATTCCGTCTCCATGATCTTCGTGGACCATGGCGACGAATTGCCGGAGCCCATCGTGTTGCCGAATTAGTCGCCCGCCGCAAATTTCCCCAGGACGCACATATGCCCCACTCGGACCTCCTTCCGGCCAGTCAGTATGACGACACCTTGCTCGAGGTGATTCAATCAGCGCCGTTGCCGGGTTTGGACGCCCAGCCGATTTGTCGTGACACGGCGGATCGAGTTGGCAAAGTTATTGCAACTGGCGGCTTGTCCGGCACTTTGCGGGCAGCTGGCCTGTGGTTGCTTGCCGGTGAACTGGATCAATCACACTCGATTAGCCAGTCGCACGACTCCGCTGTGGGATCACTATGGCATGGGATCATGCATCGCCGCGAGGGTGATTTGAGCAATGCCAAGTACTGGTTTCGCCGATCATGTGCAGGTGGAACATCGCACGGTTTACATCGCCAACTGGCCGAGGTGATTAGCGAGCACCAATCGACGTTGCCCGAGTCCATGCAAGTTGATGACCTGACATCTGCCGATCGTGTCGCCAACTCCCTGGTCGATCACTGCGGCGCCGCACTTACCCGGCATCCTGATTGGCGCCAGCACCTCGAACAGATCTGTTGGTGGGAATGGCAATTGTTGTTCGCGTTGAGCGACTGACTTCGCTAGCCTGAGCTACTACTGTGTTCAGCTGTCACGGCCGCTAAGTCCTCAGACGATGTCTAGAGCACATCTTGCTATGTTGTCGCGGTGCAAATATACGTTTGGGATGCGAAGCTGCAAGTTTCTGAGCTTAAGCTCTGCCAGCCCCGACCGTAGGTCGTGGCTTGCTGGTGGCGGCTCCGCTGACCAGCGAGAATGCTCAAGCGCAAGAAGGTTGAGCTTTTTGTTTAGCAGTCAGCCGCAGGCGTACCAAGGCTACGAATCTGTACGCCTGCGGCTGACTGCTAAACAAAATGCCGTCCATAACCCGAACACTACATGTTGATGAGATTTCTCTGTGGACACAAAGATTCCGCGGATCTGTGCTTAAACGCTGCCAAGTGTTTGACCTGTGGGTGAACGGCTGGTCATGCATGCGAAATCTTGATTGCCCTGCCGCTTTGGGCGGGGTGGCTTACAAAAGCGGGATTTGGACTAAAATAGGTATTAGTCGCATGAATGACTCGTCCCTGAACCCAACTTACCCTCCCGCGTGTATTAGTCTCGTTTGAAACGTCGCTTTTTGCGGGAGGGTCGCAGTACGAGCCCCGGCGAGTTTGCGGGGGAGGGCGAATTTCGAACGATGGCGACCACACCGAAGTGTTCCAACTTGGTGCCTTTTCCTAGTTTGCGCCGCACACCTTTCTCGATAGTTGCATGAAACTCGCTGAATTTTTTTCGGACTCGCGCTGTGCTTTGTCATTTGAGTTGTTTCCACCGAAGTCCGAAGCGGGCGTGGATGCCCTCATGAAATCTGTCGGCGAGCTCAATGAATTGGGCCCCGATTTCTTCACTTGCACGTACGGTGCCGGCGGATCGACTCGTGACCGAACACTTGCGATCGCGGCTGAGGTGCGTGAGCGGTACCAGATACCAGTCGCGTCCCATCTGACCTGTGTTGGGGCGACTCGCGAGCAACTGCGCGACTACTTGACCTTGGCTCGGAAAAAGAGCATCGACTACATCGTGGCGCTGCGCGGCGATCCGCCTCAAGGCGAAACAGCATTCAAACCAGTCGCAGGTGGCTTGCAGTACGCCAACGAACTGGTCGCCATGATTCGCGCGGAGTTCCCCGAGTATGGCGTGCTTGCTGCCGGATATCCGGAGGTGCACCAAGAAGCCCAGGACGCAGAAACGGACTTGGCAAATCTAGTTCGTAAGGTGGATGCCGGCACGGACGTGATCGTGACGCAGTTGTTCTATGACAATAGCGACTTTTTCCGATTCCGTGATGCCTGCGATCGAGCCGGAATCCGAGTACCGATCGTACCAGGTTTGCTGCCGGTGCTCAGTTTGAAACAAGTACAGCGCATCGCATCGCTGTGCAAAGCGAAGTTGCCCGACGCGTTTGTCGATCGACTGCAAGAAAAAGACGAAGCGGGATGGCAATTCGACGTTGGCGTTGAGCATGCGATACGGCAGACCCAGGAGTTGATTGAGGCTGGCGTCCCCGGTCTACACTTCTACGTGCTGAACAAGTCCACCGCCATGACGCGCATCCTACAGTCAGTAAACGGGTGGCAGCGGTAACGGCGGGCTTCCATACTCGGAAGCCGTTTCATCCGTAGGCGAACCTTCTACGCATGTGGATCACCCGAGTCGTCTTTGGGTTTGCACATCACGAAGAAGCCGATGACGGCAGCGATGGCCGCTGCCAGGGAAGCCACGGGCAACCACCACGTCGGCAATTCTAGACTCAACGAGGCGATTCCAAACGCTGCCAGGCACGCCAAGCCGACCGACGTGAGAGCTTCACCGGCGATGACACCGGAAGAAAAGAGAACCCCGCGATGCAGTACGTGGTCATGTTGCGCCGGAGGGCTGCGGCGCGAATAGAAGTAAGCGATCAATCCGCCGATCAGAATTGGTGTGGCCAGGCCAAAGGGCAAGTACATTCCCACCGCGATCGGCATCAAGTGGGCTCGGAATGGCGATTTGTTGTGCTTGAGCACCGTGTCGATGACCAGAATCACGACACCGACCAGAGCTCCAATACCGATCAAACCCCAGGGCAACGATCCTTCACCGGCAAAACCCTTTGCCAACGACGCAAACAAGCCGGCTTGCGGGGCCGATAGTTCGCGGCCCCCGATTCCGCCGGGCGTATTGTTGTGCAGCAACGTCAGTACTGGTGCCATCACGAAGGCGGCCACGAATACTCCAGCCACTTGCATCATCTGTTGACGAAACGGAGCTGCACCAACGAGCGCACCAGTTTTGAGGTCGTTGCAAACGTCGCCACTGGTGCAAGCTACGCAGCAAACTATGGCGGCGATACCCAGCGTGGCTACCATGGCGTCCATGCCCGAGTACTGAAACATCCACAGCAGCCCGCCCGCGACCAAAACCGATGTGATGGTCATGCCGGATACCGGACTATTCGAATTCCCGACCAGGCCGACAATGTAGCTGGCAACTCCGGTGAAGAAGAAGCCCATGATCATCATGACCGCGGTGGCCAGTACCGTAATGCCAATGCCTCCGGTAAACCGATAGTTGACAATCGCCAACATCGCCACACATCCCAGGCCGAGCAGCAAGATGGCTGCCGAAGGTATGTCGCGCTGGCCATCGTCAACGGCTTTCTTCTGCGAGCTGACATTGCTCCACAGTTCTTTGATCGCCGATAGTAGTCCTTGGCGAACGGAAATCAGTGAGCTGAAACCGCCGACCACCATCGCGCCCACGCCGATAAAACGGATGTGGTTTTTCCACAACGAGGTAGCCCCTTCCACGGCACTTTCGAACTGTTCTCCCTGCCCATAGATCGGAATGGCAATCAGCCAAGACAGTGCACCGCCCAAAAAGATCAGCACGGCTACGTTCAAACGAACGATAAAACCCACCGCGACCAACATGGGAGACAGGTCACCGCCGAAGTAAAAAATGCGGCCGCCCAACATTTTGCCGGCTTCCAACGTGCCGACGATAATCCCCAGGAACTTGGCCGCGATGGCGAACACCGCACCTAGCAGTCCTCCGGCCACGAGACTCTTTCCGTCTCCGCCAGCGTCCTGGTCGCCCTCGCCGGCTTTCAACACCGAAGCGCAGGCAACGCCTTCGGGATAGGCCAAGTCATCGTTGTTGACTACAAAAACCTTCCGCATGGGAATCATGAATAGGATGCCCAGCAGTCCGCCGGTTAGGGCCACAATAGTCACCGACCAAAAGTCGAAGGAATCCCAATAGCCAATCAAGATCATAGCCGGCATGGTGAAGATGATGCCGGCCGCTAGGGATTCGCCTGCCGAGGCACAGGTTTGCACTTGGTTGGCTTCCAGGATGCTGGATCGCTTGAACAACAACTTGAAGCACAACATGGCCACGACGGCTGCAGGGATCGAGGCGGACACGGTCATGCCGGCTTTCAGGCCGACGTAGACGTTGGCGGCGCCCATCACCACGGACAATATCAATCCGAGTACGATCACTCTGGGGGAGAGTTCGCTTCGGTTGTGTTCACTAGCACTCTCCGGCGCTACATCACTCATCCCGTTCCGTCTCTTTCGAAAACTGGTGCAGTTAGCCACTGGTGCGGACCGTTTCCAGCCGCTTCAGCAACGATCAACCGAGCGGCTGCCAGGCGCCCAAAAAAATCTTCGCGGTGCAAGTAAACAACTTGGAACTTGCACGAAGCCAACACGCTGGCACAACCGGTCAGGCCATAGCTTAAACCCTGGTTCGGCAAGAATCTACGCTGGTGCGTCCGGTGTCTCGTTTGCAGTGTTTAGATCGCTTCACTTGATCGCGGTCGAAGACCTGTTTCGAATTCCCACGGACTGCGGAGGGATTACAGGGCGGCTAACACGTCAGCGGCAACATCAATGGTCTGTTCGATCAGCTCGGGAGTGTGGGTTGCGGAAAAGAACAACGCTTCGAATTGGCTGCACGGCATGTACACTCCATGCCGGATCATGCCCCAGAAATAGTCTGCAAATCGTTGTCGATCGCATCGGTCGGCATCGGTCCAATTTCGCACCGGTTGCGAGTTGAAAAACAACGTCAGCATGCTGCCGACGCGTTGCACTTGATGCTCAATGCCGGCTCGCGCCGCCGCTCGGCTGAGTCCATCGCCCAATTGTTGCCCCAGTTGATCGAGTGTCTGGTAGGGCGGTTCATCGCGCAGCATCTTGAGTGTGGCGATGCCGGCCGCCGTCGCAAGCGGATTCCCGCTCAACGTCCCTGCTTGAAAGACTTTGCCCGCTGGGAGCACTTGATCCATCAGATCTGTCCTGCCGCCGTAAACACCGACCGGCAACCCGCCACCGACGATCTTCCCCAACGTGGTCAAATCTGGTGTGATTCCATACAGCTGCTGCGCGCCTCCGGCGGCGACACGAAAGCCAGTCATCACTTCATCAAAGATCAGAATGCTCCCGTGCTGAGAACACAATTCGCGGACCGCTTGCAAATACCCGGGCTCTGGAGGTACGCATCCCATGTTGCCGACTATGGGTTCCAAGATGACTGCCGCAATCTCACCATCGAATTGTGCGAACGCGGATTGGATGGCCGGCAAGTCGTTGTGCTCCAGGATTACGGTGTCCTGGCTGGTGCCGGCCGTCACTCCGGGTGAATCCGGCACTCCCAGGGTTGCAGCGGCGCTGCCGGCGGCCACCAGCAGGCTGTCCACGTGTCCGTGGTAGTTGCCCGCAAACTTGATTACTTTGTCTCGTCCCGTTGCTCCACGGGCTAGGCGAATGGCACTCATGGTGGCCTCGGTGCCGCTATTGACCAGCCTTAGTTTTTCGATGCTGGGCACCATATCGACGATCAACTCCGCCAACTCCGATTCGCCTTCGGTCGGCGCACCGAAACTGGTGCCACGGCTGGCGGCCTGTTGAACGGCCTCCATGACTACCGGGTGCGCGTGCCCCAAGATCATTGGGCCCCAGGAGCCGATGTAGTCAATCAGCTGATTGCCATCGATGTCAAATAACCAAGGTCCGTTGGCACGCTCGATGAAAAGCGGTGTGCCGCCCACGGCGCCAAAGGCGCGGGCGGGACTGTTGACGCCGCCAGGCATTCGCCTTCGGGCGGCTTCGAAAGCGGCAGTGGACTTGGCTTGCGAAAAGGCGGCTGGCGGTGACGACGTCAATGAACTGCTCCTAAAGTGTGGCACCGAAGGTCGGCGAGGACCGTCTGGTGATGTAGGGAGTGGGATTGGCCTGCTGCCTAACCGGGGAGATCTGCGTTCGTTAATCGTCAAGTTGCGGCAGCATAAAGAGCACTCCCAAATCATCTCCATTTGCCTGGAATCCGCCACCGTCCGTATCGACAAAAAACGGATTCGTGACCGCGACCGGCGGCAATTCGCCTCGTTGTTCTCCCATTACGGGGCCCAGTTTTAGGCCTTCGCCGATGGTGGCCACAATCACATGAGTGTCTTCAGTGAATTTGGGCAGCTTGCCCGTCCACCGAAACCGAGTGTGGTTGTCGGCAAACAGCTGTGGGTGCGATTTACGAGTGAAATTCAAACGCTGGGGAGCACGTCCATTGAGGAACACTTGGACGCGATTGACATCGAACCAGTTGGGACACTGGACTCGGATTGACAATTCCAGCTGCTCGTCACTGTTGGCATCCCAAGCGATATCCGATCCACACATGTAAGTTTGCTTCTCCGGCGAACGCATCTCGGCTTCCAAGAATGGACCAGTTGTCATGACGACTTGGCCACCCTCCGCCGAGGCAATCATTTCGTCAACACTGATTTCCGCTGGGGCGTCCGTGGAGCTACGCAAGTAATTGCGCAACCAACCCGAGCCATGAAAGTTGTAGTGTGCGTCGGTATTGACGACGCCGGTAATCCGATAGCCCAAGTTCAATAGCTGTAGCCAGCCAAAAATCGGATGGTCGAACTTGTCTTTCGGTGACACATCCGGTGTGGGAGATGCGAAGATTCCTTCTGGGGGATGCACTTCGATGACGTCCATCCATCCCAGCATGCCGCGAAAGCCCTCGTCCGGTTTTCCATTCAGGTCGCGATCCCCCAAGATTTGAGGAACGTTTGGATGGTTGGTCTGCACAACTTTGCTGCTCGCATTGTCCCACAGCGTCAGTCTTTCAATCTGCGTCACGGGGTTGGCATCCGTCGTCGGCCCCCCTCCATCCTGTTGATGGGGATGACGATGCAGAGGAAAAGCATTTTGGTGATTGATGGGCAAAGGCGAACCGGTCAACTCGATGCCGGTGCAGGTGGCCATGGCGTGGTCGGCTTCCAACAGCGCCAGATCATCGGCATAGGTATCGATGCGATTGTGTTCGGTACAGGGTGCGAATTCGATGTGTTCGGCCAACAAGTTCAGTACGCGACCGGTTTGATGTGAAACGTTGTCGCCGGACGGGGTCGAGTGAGAGTGGAAGTCAGCACTAATCCAACCCACGGTCTGAACCGTTCGCGGTAGGGACGCGGTCAGCTGCACAACTCGTCCGGCCACCACCTCGATGTCACGAAACTCGGCATCGTGCTCCGGGCCATGACTGATAATGACTGAGTATCGTCCGGGATCGATCGGTTGTTCAAACTGGCCATGGGCGCAATACACCGTATTTTTGATGGCGGCGATCGCCGAATCTGGTCCGAAATCTGGTGACTCAGTTCCTTCCCTGCCAATGAATTGAACTTTCGCCGCAATGGGGTGGCCCTGACCGTCGGTAATCTGGGCTCGCACGCGGCTGGACGATTGAAAGCTGAGCGTGTCGGCTCTTGGCGCGTCACCGACATCGAAGTCGAATTCCCGCGGCAAGTGCCCCACCGCGGTAATGACCGCGCGATACTCCCCGGGCAGCAATTCCGTATGCACCAAGCCCTGTTCGCTGGATTGAAGACCGCCCCAAGAAGTTTCGCCTTGCAGGATTTCGATGTTCGCGTGTGCAATTGGACCTTGGGGTGACTGCAGTTTGAGCATCACTGGAGTGGTTTGGCTTTGCGATTCTCGAGCGGCCGCCCAGCTGCGTATTCCGGGCAGTCCTTGAGAGCAAGCGATGGCGCCGGTCCAGGTCAACGAGCCGCCCGCTGGTAAAGGTTGAGGTACCGTGCGGCTGCTGCGTAACAACATGTTGCGTCCGCCGGATCGCGCAATCGTGCCTTCACCAAACTGAATCCCGTAGCACTGGCCAAAGTAGCGATCTTCGGCATAGAACAAACGCAATTCGTCCAAGCTACTCGTCTCAAACAAATTGCCATCGCATCGCAGGGAGTCTTCGATGACCAGTCGACGAGGCTGTTGGGTGGGATTGCGTAGTCTCACCGAGTAGTCAATCCAATCTTGGCCGTCTCGCAACGTGTACTTGATGCTGCTAACTGTACCGTCTTCGGCCACGGGCGTCCCGCTGAACATGACGGTGATAGAAGACCCATGCACGGAATCTTTGCCGGCAACTTTGGCGGTCTCCGAATCTCCAGCTTGCACGCGAAAAGTTTCCTCCGATTTAAACCGATATCGCCCGCCAGTCAGATAAAAACAACTCAATTGATCGCTACCGGCCTTTCGCCGCGTCAAGTCAATCAGCATGCCACCCACGCCTCGCACGGTCATGTTTGCATTTCGGCCGGTTTGGGGATGAGCGATCACGCCGACGATCTTGTCATTGCGCAGAATCCAATCGCCTAGGATGGCATCGACCTCTTTGCCAGGTGGAACCAGTTGTTGGTAGTTATCCGCAGTCAACTGAATGAAATCCGCAGCCGAACAGGGCCACAGCCCACTCAAGAGGATGACCACGCCAAGCCCCAGAAGCTTCGACCGGCGGCGCCAAATTCGGTCTTGTGTCGGTCGTTGACTCGAAGGGAGCGCAAAAGAAGTACGATGCGACATGTCGGCTCTCCGGCTGGATGTTTGGAAGGTCCCTCAATGTATCAGATCAGGTTGTTGGGAGCCTTTGGCCGCCGAGTGAGGCAGCGAGGAAATCCAACGCGGGCTCTGTCAGGTCCCCTGCCCTACCTGCCGGAAAGCGGGCGCAATGGTTAAGATTGGACGTAAGTTCTTCGTCATCGGTACGGAGCAAGGCGTCTCACAAGGAGCTCAATGTGGCCAAGGCAAGTGCACGACATATTTTGGTAGACAGCGAAGACAAATGTCAGGAGTTGAAAGAACAGATTGAAGGCGGCGCTGATTTTGCCGAACTCGCCAAAGCGCATTCGTCATGTCCATCCGGGCAATCCGGTGGCGAGTTGGGTGAGTTTGGTCCGGGACAGATGGTTAAAGAGTTTGACGAAGTTGTTTTCAGTGGGGCGCTTGGCACCGTGCATGGCCCCGTAAAAACTCAATTTGGTTTTCACTTGCTGGAAATCACCAGCCGCGTCGACTAGGTCATTTCACTTTTCAGCCGAGTTGGTTTTCACGCGCCGCTGGACATTGCGCCGCGCTCGACACCGCCTCGCATAATCACAAGGAATGCGTCCATGGTTCGCACTGCCAGTACCATGTTACCTCTCGGAACTACGGCTCCAGATTTCACGCTGGATGACTGCCACGGAAAATCGGTTTCTCGCGACCAAGCGCGCGGCCCCAAGGGGTTGCTAGTCATTTTCATGTGCAACCATTGTCCGTACGTGAAGCACGTGGCTCCCGAATTGCCGCGCCTGGCTGAATTTGCGACAAGCCAAGGCGTTGGTGTCGTCGGAATCAGCAGCAACGACGTCGAAAAATACCCGGACGATTCGCCCGAACAAATGCGTGCCGAAGCCGCGCAGCAAGGGTACGAGTTCCCATATCTGTACGACGAGAGTCAGCAGGTGGCAATCGACTACCACGCGGCTTGTACACCGGATTTCTTCTTGTTCGATGACCAACTGCAATTGGTCTACCGTGGGCAGCTGGATGATTCGCGTCCGAAGAATGGATCGACGCCAGATGGCAGCAGTTTGCGGGCGGCCATCGAAGCCATGGTGAATGGGCAAGCTCAGCCCGAGCCACAGCGCCCCAGCATCGGGTGCAACATCAAGTGGAAGCCTGGGCTGGAACCGACTTACTTTGATCCCGCTGGCACCGCTTGAAACCGATCGGCCGCCGGGCGCTGGCGACTGGTGGCAAGATGAGAATTGGGCTCCAGGGCACTGCACTTTAAGGCAATACTTCAAGGCGGTGCACCTCGCTGAAGCAGAAGACGATCATGCAGCGCTGGTTAGCTCGAGCGATCTATTATCCGACTCTCGCCTACAACGTGTTCCTGGGGCGAGTTCTCCGCAGACGCCACTGGTGGGATCCAATCGGCGAGCATTTGATTCTAGGGGCTCGCCCGTTAGGGCAGGATCCACATCGTTTGCACCAGTTGGGCGTGACCGGCGTGGTGAACATGTGCGAGGAGTTCGCCGGCCCCGAGACGCAATATCGAGAACTGAGTATCGAGCAACTGTGGCTTCCCACCGTGGACTTCAATCATCCGTCGGAAGAGCATGTGCAAGCCGGAGCCGAATTCATCCATCGGCATGAGCTCAAAGGCGGGACCACCTACGTGCATTGCAAAGCCGGTCGCGCTCGCAGTGCGACAGTCGTCCTGTGGTGGCTGATTCGATTCCACGGTCTGACGCCTAAAGCAGCGCAAGAGGTGATCTTGCAGGCGCGGCCCCACGCCAACCCGCTGATTTATCAACGTCCAGTAATTCAGTCCTTGCTGCGGAAGCACTCCGGTGAAACAGCAACCATCAGCTAGTGGTGCACCAGCCACCGATTTCGAACAACGTATGCTCTTGGCTGTAGCCGCGCTACGTGAAGGTGAGGTCGTTAGCTACGGGGATATCGCGGCCCAAGCCGGTCGTCCCGATGCGCCGCGTGCCGCCGGACGTTTCCTCTCCAAGTCGACATTGAGCATTCCTTGGTGGCGTGTGGTCTACGCGGATGGCAGGTTGGCGTCTTGCAACCTGCCGCGTCAGGCAGACGCGTTGATCGCCGAAGGTGTGGTCATCCGCGGGGATCGCGTTGTAGATGCTCCCTTCGGAAGATTTGCCAAGTAGACGTTTCGTCGGAAAGTTGGTGCGGAACCAGGATGAGCCGCCACGCGCCAGCGTCGTTCCGCCCGAGCAAAAACGTGCTCTGCTGAAAAGGCCCAATTGGGGCAAGCCATGACAAAGCACGAGATAAGGGGCAGGATCTGGCGATGTGCCCATGGCAATGGTGCTACAGTCCGCCTAAAGCGAAGCCCCTCGGGGAGTCCGCTGGCCACTTTCACCTGCTTCGTTCACATTTCCGGTGCTCAGATGCAGGAACCAACAAAGTTCAATTAGACTCAATAGTGCTCCTAGTGGGAGACGCACGACGCGTGAGCTGCACTATCAACACGGGCGGCCGTTCGCCATCGTCAAAAAAGTCCGCACCAAGAGTATTTGTCTCTAGGCCTCCATTTGTCATCGTAGCCGACGCATGCGGCTGCCGCCCGTAGCCGGATCAAGCTCCATGAATATGCGACCGAGACTCCTTCCCTCGGACCAAGTACGTTGCTTGCTGGTTCAGCCAAAATTCGAGGACTTGAATTTTTGGAACTTCTTGGAGGGTGCTCGAGCGGTTGGGGCAAAAGCTACCGCGCCACCACTAGGGCTACTGACGGTTGCATCGCTGTTGCCGGACCACTGGGAAATACGGTTAGTCGACCTCAATGTCCGTAGCTTGCAGGAAGAAGATTGGCAGTGGGCTAACATGGTGTGCACCGGTGGAATGCTGCCGCAGCAGGCGGGAATTCTACAAGTTGTGCGAGAAGCACAGGAACGGGAAAAGTACGTGGCTGTCGGCGGCCCCGATCCTAGCAGCCAGCCCGATCTGTATGCCGACGCGGATGCAGTGGTCGTCGGCGAAGGTGAATCGTCAATTCCAGTTTGGCTGCGCAGCTGGGAAGCCGGAAACTACCAAGGAACGTTTGAGCCGGACGGTGTCGTCGATATGACGCAGTCACCAGTGCCAATGTTCGAACTGATTTCCTTCGATGACTACTTGCACGTCGGACTGCAGTCTTCGCGCGGCTGCCCGTACAACTGTGAGTTCTGCGACGTGATCGAGTTGTTCGGGCGTAAGCCGAGAGTCAAAACACCCGAGCAGTGGACGGCCGAGTTGCAGAAGCTATATGAGCTGGGGTACCGCGGGTGGATCGACATCGCAGATGACAACTTCATTGGCAATCGTCTCAAAATCAAACCACTATTGAAAGCCACAGCTCAGTGGTCGGAAGATCGTCGGTTTCCCTTTGTGTTGTCGACAGAGGCCAGTTTGAATCTGGCCGACGATGACGAACTGCTGTCGTTGATGCAGGCCTGCCAGTTCCGATATGTGTTCTTGGGCATTGAGACGCCGGATCCAGAGGTCTTGGCGCAAACGCAAAAGCGCATCAACTCCGTCAAACCAATGGTGGATCGCATCGACAAGAT